>JAGLSB010000180.1 GCA_023135955.1 Bacteroidales bacterium
TTTTCTACTAATAATACTCCTTGTTAGAGTGTAGAGAAGCAACATTATTGTCATAGCTATGGAAATACGACCAAGATAATCGCCATGAATAGTGTAGAAACTTAATTTATCATTAGCATTCAGAGTCGATTTAATACCTCCTCTTTTCCACCAACCTAAAGGCTCAATAATCTCTCCACGTTGATTAAAAAAGGCAGATATCCCTGTATTTGCAGATCGGGCAATGCTTCTTCTGTTTTCAATTGCTCTTATGGAGCTGAATGAATTATGCTGAATGTAGCCAGGAGTATCTCCCCACCATCCATCGTTTGTAATTACAAAAATAAAATTTGAACCGGCATCTTTTATATATTCAGATACATATTCACCAAATATGGATTCATAACATATTACAGGACCAACACTTATGCTATCTTCCGGACTTATGAAACTATCTCTGTAATTCTGGGTGCCGTGACTTCGGAAAGTTCCCCCCAGACGTACTGTCAGTTTTTTTAAGAAGCCAAGGTATTGGGTATATGGCATTTTCTCAACCCCTACAACGAGTTGTGATTTATGGTAGAAAGGAATATTTTTCGATGAATCAATTTGGATAGCAGTATTGAAACTATCATAATATTTATTTCCGCGGAATGGACGTGCAGTAGGTGAATCCTCAGGATGGTCGTATAATTTATATGTGGTCGCCCCAATCACAATCTTAATTCCTGGATATTTATGGATAATCTCTCTAAGCTTCACTATAGAAGGATTTTCTTCCAGTTCATGAAGCCAAACATTATTGTTTATAAAGGTCTCAGGTGCAACAATATAGTCTGTATTCTTATCACTTAAAGAATCGATAATATTGAGGAGGATCTGCATCTGTTCATCAGCAGGGATATTGTTGAATTTAGAATATGGATCTATGTTGGGTTGAACGACAACAATTTCATATGGATTTTTAACTTCTGTATAAGAATTAAACTTAAGAATGGAAAAGCCCATCGGAAGAATAAACAATAATATACTAACAATTAACTCAACTTTAAAAGATTGAAATTTTCTTTTGTATATTAAGCCTTGAATTACCTTAAAAAGAAGAAGATTCATACTTAAAATCCAAAATGTTCCACCCAGTGTGCCGGTATATTCATACCATTGAATAAGTTTAATATTATTGGACAAACCATTACCCAGATTTAGCCAGGTCCATGATATCTCTCCCTTTAAATAAAAATGTTCCATGGCTATCCAGTAAAAAAGGAGAGAAAAATAGCCAAAAGCCTTACCCAGTCTTCGATGTGTAATGGAAGAAAGCCAGAAAGGCAAAGTCATCATTGTTGAGTTAACTATAAGCGCAACTATAAGTCCTCCAAATGTTGCATTTTTTAGCCACCATGTAGTTCCAATATTCCAGATAAAAAACGACAGAAAAGGAAGCCAGAAAAAAGCTTTGGATTTTTTATCTGTCTTAAGTAAATCTTGCTGAACAAATAACATTGGGATAAAAGCTACAAGTAATATAATACCAGGGTTCCAGAAGGAATACCAGGCAGGAATAAATAATAGTCCTGATAATACACTTAGGTATAATCTTTGTTTGCTATTCATAAATATAAATTGAGCTCACAAAGTAAGACAATTTTGTCAAAAATTTCTTTATCATTTGTCTGAAAAAAAATATTTATTGTAGTGAGGAATTTCTTACTTTGTATTGTTTTTTAAATAGATACTTTTTTCTTTACAGAACCAAGTCAAGATTAATATTTTATGGGATTTGCCCTCTTTTGGAAAGGCGTTTTTGTGGGTCTGATGGTAACACTACCTCTTGGACCTATTGGGGTATTATGCATACAAAGAACCCTAAACAAAGGTAGACTTTCTGGATTCTTTTCAGGACTTGGTGCAGCTTCTGCTGATGCTATTTTTGCTATAATTGCCGGCTTTGGAATTAGTTATATTATTAGCTTTATTAAAACGCAACATATTTATTTTCAAATTTTCGGCGGAATTATCATATTATTGCTGGGGATCCATATCTTTTACACAAATCCGGTTCGTCAGATCAGGCACCAACGATTGAATAAGAACAGGCTCCATCATGATTTTCTTAGCGTTTTCTTTCTTACTATTACCAATCCTCTGGCTATCTTTTTTTTTCTTGCAATGTTTGCCGGGATAAATGTTGCCAGTGATGAAATTAACGCCTTTGGATTAACCAGTTTGGTAGGTGGCGTGTTGGCAGGAGCTGCTGGTTGGTGGTTTCTTCTAAGTTTTGTCGTGAGTATATTCCGGGAAAGGATTCGTCTTAGAAATATTTGGTGGATGAATAAAGTAGCAGGCATAATTGTATTTGTTCTTGGAATTCTTTCGATTTTGAGTATATGGTTTATTGAATAAATAATTCCCTCTTTGGTTTAGCTTCTTTACCGATTAGGTATTTTGCAAGATCCAAATTAAACTAATAGGAATTGCATCATTAGGAGTTATAGGATAGTTTTTTCATACGATTTTCATTAATTATGTTCTAAACAATTCAATTTTAAATTATATTTGAAAGGTAATTTTAAACTCAATAATGAAAAAACTAATTGAACCTGAAGATATCATTAAGGCTGCCAAGCTTAACAAATTCGGTGGAGGCAGTACTGCACGGATTTTAATGTTATTATTGAGGATAAATAAGATCAATAAAATTTATTCTGACATTGCGGAATATTCTGGCACTGAATTTATTGATCATTTAATTAAAGAATTAAAGATAAGTTACGAGTTTAACGAAGAGGAGTTGAACAGGATTCCAACAACTGGCTCATTCATTACCGTTGCAAACCATCCCTATGGTGGCATTGACGGCATGTTAATGGTGAAAATAATTTCAAAAGTAAGAGACGATTATAAAACAATGGCGAATTTTCTTTTGCAAAAACTCGATCCGGTTAAAGACTTAATTCTCCCTGTAAATCCATTTGAAGATAGAAAGGATGCTAAATCAAGTTTGATGGGAATCAAGAGTTCACTAAAGCATCTTAAGGATGGGAATTCGCTTGGGATTTACCCTGCAGGAGAAGTGTCGAGCTATAATCTACACACAGTCGGAATTAGCGACAGGGAATGGCAGGAACCAGCATTAAAAATGATTAAAAGAGCTCAGGTCCCTGTGGTACCAATTTATTTCAGTGGAACCAACAGCCGCTTGTTTCATTTATTGGGATTGATTCATCCTACATTAAGAACAGCAAGGCTGCCTTCAGAGTTATTTAATAAGAAGAAAAAAATTATACGTATCAGGATTGGGAATCCAATTTCTGTAAAAGAACAGAATGAATTTAAGGATATTTCAAGATATGGCAGATTCCTTCGTGCCAAGACATATGCTTTAGGGTCAGCCATGGAAATCCGAAAGTTTTTTCGTCCAGCGAATACCAGAGCTGTGAAAATGGAAGATCTTGTATCAGCCGTTGAGAGTGAAAAGCTTGAACAGGAGATAAGTCTTATTAAAGATCAGTATCTTTTATTTACAAATGGTAACTTTCAGGTTTTTTGTTGTCCTTCCATTCACATTCCGTCTATAATGAATGAGCTGGGTCGATTGAGGGAAAAAACATTCAGACAAGTGGGAGAAGGGACGAATCGCTCAATTGATGTTGATGAATATGATTTGTATTATCAACAATTATTTATTTGGGATAACATAGAAAAGAAAATTGTAGGAGCTTATCGCGTAGGGAAAGGGAAAGAGATATTGAATTATTATGGCAAAAAAGGATTCTATTTGCAAAGTTTGTTTCGATTCAGTTCACGATTCAGGAATATATTAGAGCAATCCTTGGAATTAGGACGATCTTTTATAGTTGAAGAATATCAAAGGAAAACTTTGCCATTATTCCTTCTCTGGAAAGGCATTTTGTATTTTCTAATAAAGAATCCTGATTATCGTTACCTTATTGGCCCCGTGAGTATCAGTAATCAATTTTCAACATTTTCCAAAGGAATGATCATTAAGTATATTATGTTGAATCACTATGATCATGTGTACGCGAAAATGATAAAACCCCGTAAGAAATTTGTAGTGAATGAATTTCAGGATTTGGATACAGATATTATAATGGAAACGGCAGATAATTTGAATAAATTTGATCGCTTTATCAAGGAGGTCGAAACGTCAAATTATAATATGCCGGTACTATTGAAAAAATATCTTAAAATAAACGGTAAAATTATTGGGTTTAATATCGATCCAAAATTCAATAATGCGTTAGACGGTTTGATAATGCTAGATCTCTTCGATGTCCCAATTGATACAATTTCTTCCCTTTCAAAAGAAATAAATGACGATTCGATTATGGATCGATTCTCAATGCATGATGTGAATAATTCTCAACCTAAACAATCATAAATGACTAAGTTCTCTCTCTTTTGCCTGGCAATTCTGTTATTATCAGCACCAAGCAACAAACATTAACCCTTAAACCTTCGGGAAACTTCTTCCCAGTTAACTACATTCAAAAAAGCAGAAATATAATCGGGACGCAAATTCTGATATTTTAGATAATATGCATGTTCCCATACATCAATAGTGAGGATTGGAGTTCCTTTTACCGCAGAATAATCCATTAGAGGATTGTCCTGATATGGAGTAGAGGTGACAACTAAGTTACCATTATCTTCTTTGACTAACCATGCCCAACCTGATCCGAACCTGGTAGCTGCCGCATTACTGAATTTTTCTTTAAATGATTCAAAACTACCGAAAGCTTTTTTTATAGCTTCAAGGAGTTTGCCAGTTGGTTCGCCTCCACCATTTGGTCCCATAACTTCCCAGAATAAACAGTGATTGAAATATCCACCACCGTTATTTCTTACTGCCGGAGAAGCTGTCGATATACTTCCGAATATTTCTTCAACACTTTTTCCTTCAAGTTCTGTTCCACTTAATGCATCATTAAATTTTGCTGTATATGCTGCATGATGTTTTGTATGATGTATTTCCATTGTTCTAGCATCTATGTATGGTTCAAGTGCATCATAGCTATAAGGTAATTTTGGTAATGTAAATGCCATTGTTTTAGTTTTTAATTATAACGATTCTAAATAGTATTTGTTTCTATAACATCGAAGTTATGAAATTGTTTAATCAATGAGGAAAATTGTTCAACAAAAAAAACGATAAATATTTAATCTTAATATTCTAAAGCCAATCACAAAATTAACTTACAGATTGATTGAAAATATTTTTGAATTATACCAAATAATAATTTATAAATAGTTCTGCTTTCAAACTGATTTCTAATAAGCTGACCAGGTGTTTTTAAATATTTATTTATATGATGAATGTCAAATATTTTGAAGATATCTTTACATAGTTTTGAATTGAATAGTACTGTATTTCAATAAATTATATAAATTTTAAATATTTAAGGAATGGCAACAGGATTTTTTAATGTACCGGATGCAATTAATGAACCTATTTATTCTTATGCTCCAGGTACTCCGGAAAGAGCTGCATTAAAAAAGGAAATTAAGGAAATGCGTTCAAAGCAGGTTGATGTCCCAATGATTATTGATGGAAAAGAAGTACGGACAGATAATAAGGTTATTATTCATCCTCCTCATGATCTTAAGCATGTATTAGGACATTATCATAAAGGTGATGCTTCTCATGTGAAAATGGCTATAAATGCTGCTCTAAAAGCGAAAAAATCATGGGCCGATATGTCTTGGGAACACAGAGCTTCGATATTTCTAAAAGCTGCTTCCCTTTTGGCAGGCAAATACCGCTACAGAATGAATGCTGCGACTATGCTTGGGCAATCAAAGAATCCTCATCAGTCTGAAATTGACAGTACTTGTGAGCTTATTGATTTTTATAGGTTTAATGTTGAGTATATGACTGAAATATATTCGCAACAACCTATGTCAGATGATGATATGTGGAATAGAGTCGAGCAGCGTCCATTAGAAGGTTTTATTTTTGCGTTAACTCCATTTAATTTTACTTCTATTGCTGGTAATCTTCCTACTGCACCAGCATTGATGGGAAATACAGTTGTTTGGAAAGTTTCTAATACTCAGGTATATTCCGCAAGAATAATAATGGAATTCCTAATGGAAGCAGGACTTCCAGATGGCGTTATTAATTTAGTATTTGTTTCCGGTCCGGTAGCCGGGGAAGTTATTTTCACTCATCCCGATTTTGCAGGAATTCACTATACTGGTTCAACAGAAGTTTTTCAGAATATATGGAAAACTATCGGGAATAATATTCATAATTATAAAACTTATCCAAGAATAGTTGGAGAAACCGGTGGTAAGGATTTTATTATGGCTCACAATTCTTCCAATGCAGATCAAGTTGTTACGGCTATGGTACGTGGTGCATTTGAGTATCAGGGGCAAAAATGCTCGGCAGTTTCAAGAACCTACATTCCTGCAAGCATGTGGGATGAAGTTCGATCTAAGTTAGAAAAGATGATCTCTGAGATTAAGATGGGTCCGGTTGAGGACTTCAGGAATTTTTTCAACGCAGTTATTGACGAAAGTTCTTTTGATAAACTGAAAATGTTTATCGATAATTCAAAAACTGATGCTGATGCAGAACTTATAATAGGGGGTAATTGCGACAAAACAGAAGGCTATTTTATTGAGCCTACGGTCATCCTGGCAAAAAAACCTGATTATGTAACTATGCAGGAAGAATTATTTGGCCCGGTTCTGACAATTTATATTTATGATGATGATAAGTTCGAAGAAACTTTAGATATTCTCGATAAAACATCAATTTATGCTTTAACTGGTGCGATTTTTTCAAATGATAGATATATAATTGAAATGGCCACAAAGAAGCTTGAAAATTCAGCAGGAAATTTTTACATCAATGATAAACCTACAGGTGCAGTGGTAGGACAGCAGCCATTTGGAGGCTCAAGAGGTTCAGGAACAAATGATAAAGCAGGATCTGTTATTAATCTTTTTCGCTGGGTTTCTCCAAGAACTATTAAAGAAAATTTTGCCACTCCTACCGACTTTAGATATCCATTCCAGTCTGAAGAATAAATGCTTTTTGTTAATATTTTTCATGGAAGGTTTAGCGATAAACCTTCCTTTTTTATTTAATTTCGTCCCAGATTATAGACATAGTGAAAAAATATCTAAATATTATTTCTGGATTTTTGAAAAATAAATTTCTGGTTGCATTTATTTTATTTTTTACCTGGGTGCTAATTTTTGATCAGAATAATCTTATTGAAAGAATCAAGCTTATTAGAGAGGTAAATCAACTTGAGGATGATCGGGATTATTATTTTGACAGAATTGGAATCGATTCAGCCCGATTAATAGAACTGAAGACATCTCCTGATAATCTTGAGAAATTCGCTCGGGAGCAATATTTGATGAAAAAGAAAGATGAAGAAATATTTGTTATAGTTGAAGAATGATTTAGTTTCTTTCTAATTGGCGGTATATAATTAACAATTTTTCCGGATCATTTTCTGAAATATTTATCTTTTTCATATTCAAAAGGGTAGTAGCTGCTGCTCTCACCTCCATATCCGAATAAATTGTTTTTCCAAAATTCAAAAATTTCATTACACGAAACATATTAAACCATCTGAAGAACCTTTTTCTAAAACTTTTTTCACCAGATGAATTTAGAATTATCTCATCAAGGGTTGCTTCAAAATTTATGCTTTCAAGAAACTCTGCTAAAACGGGTGGTATAGCATTAAATAAGTCTTTTTTAAAATTAGTTGTTAGTGGGTCTGTATAGCTAATATAATCTATGAATTGCTTTAGCTCAATAAATAGCCGGATATTATAAGTTTGAAGGTTTATTTCGCTATCAAGGAATTCTAACATAACTTTTCCGGTACCAAAGGGTACCCTGTCTGATGGTCGCGATGAAGGAATAACCCTTGCTGTATTGCACTCAGTAAAATTTCCCAGATCAAATATTTTTTGCAAGAAATAAAAGTCTTCACCTGCCTTCTTTTTATTCATTCCTCCTTGTCTGCAATATGCATCTGCTTTTACAGCAAAACTTGATCCAACGGTATGGAAACAATTTGGATGTCCTGAAAAACGAAATGCCTGCAGATAATATCTTAAATGTAATTCATACTGAATAATTCCCTGGTAAATCCTTTCCTGAAATTCCTTTCCTGAAATTGGATGCTCAAAATAAATTGAGCATCCATCTGTTAAAGGGTTTTTCGTAAAATGCTCCTCTAGTTTTTGAAAATAATCGGGATCGCAAATTGAATCAGCATCAAAAGAACAAATTACCCCGTCTTTCTTATCGATACTGTTTAACCTGACAATAGCTTCATCCATTGCAATCTTCCTGGCGAGACCAACTCCTGCATGTTTTTTCTTTAGCGAAGGACTTGAAAGTATATAAAACTTTCTTTTTTCAGTAGACTTTATACTTGCCCATTTCGTGGCTTCATTAAAAAGGTCGAGACTTTGATTTACAATCTCAGCTTTTGTATCTTCAGGCCAGTTAATATTAACGATTATTTCAACAGAAGATACTGGAGTAACAGCTTTAAACAAAGAATCCAGACTCTTAAGAAGCCCGGATTCATTATAGGATGGAATAATTACTATAAATTTTAAATCTTCAGCAGGATTTTCTTTTATCAAGCCTTTTTGCAAGGATTGCCTGGAAAGATACTGATCAGCAAAAGACATGCTGTTTATTATTTTGAAGATATTTCTTCTGCGTATTTTTGATTAATACCATCCATAACTTCAGCTGTAATATCAAGAGCATCGCTGGCATACAATAGCCCGCCCCCAAAGCTATATGAGAAGATATACTTGAATTTATTATCAGAATTATATTCTTTCAAATATTCCATAATGTAATTTATAACCTTATTCTGACCTACCATACCCTCTTCCTGAAGTTCATTTAGGGATATATTCCTTTGGTTCTCAAGTTCCTGTCCTTTAAGCCCAAGTTGAGCTTCTAATTCCTGGGCTTCTCTACGTGTAAGGAGGCCTTTATTCACTTTATCCTGATAATCTTCAACTTCTTTTTGGAATGCTTGATATTGAGTGCCAATACTGGTTTCAAGCTTTAGTTGTTTGGCAGCCAGATCATCATTAAGATCAGCGAACATAGCCATATTATTTAATAAACTGTCGATTTGTACATACGCAATTGGGATTTCTGTTCCATTGCTTACAGCTGCTTTAACATGACTTTCCTTTACAGGTTCAGTATTACCTGCATCTACCTGAAAATGAAGGAAGTATAATACTCCTAATGCAACAGCAAGTACAATATTAATTATCAGATTTATTCTTTTCATTTTATATAAAATTTAAATATCTGCAAATATAGTTTTTTGTTTGAGAAATGGGAAATAATAAATAATAAAGGTTTTAGCCAGTGTCAACGCATTTAAATATCTTGAAGCACTGGTGACCCTTGTGGGTGACCACATGATTCCAATAAGCCTTAAAACTGAGGACAAGGAATCATATGTCGTTTTTGTCTCTTTCTGGTTGTGCTAAATTCATAAGTAAGTGAAATTTCATGAGCGCCACCTGTTGAACCAATTAGATTGGAAATGGTAAAGTCATATGAATAACCTACCGACAAATCATCAATTTTATATCCTGCCAGCACGGCAACAGCATCTCCTAATCGCTCTTCATTAATGATTGGGATTCCCCTATACCAGAAACCCAGAACAATAGGTTCCTTAAACCAGTACAAACCAATGTCGAGCTGATTAATGAAATATTGATTTCGAAATAGAAAGGCCGCTGAAAGAGATTCGTCAATGTTACTTAATAGATTTCCCCGGCGAATAATTTGTGTCCCTCCAAATACGGAAAACTTAAGAGGGATATATTCCTCAGTATCCCAAAGGGAATTCTTTGGTTTTAATAAATGGTCTATTGTTAGTCCGATCCAATGTTTTTTGGAGTATGCTAGGACTGAGGCAGTAAAGTCAATATCAGCTTTGGATGAAAGAGGAGGCTGTTCAATACTTGTCGATCCTGTGCTGCCCACTGAAATTTGGTCATTCCAGATCAATTTCTGAAAGTCCATACTGGTTTGAACAAATGATAATTGAGCTCCTGGCCTGACATGCCACCAATTATTTATTTTAAAATCATATGAATATTGAAGTCCGATACTTGTTGTGGCTAATTCACCGGTTCCTGCCAGATCTCTCATAACCAATAAGCCAACCCCGGAATTAAAATTTGAAAAATAATGATCGTATGAGAAAGAATATGATACAAATATTCCAGGTAAGCTGGGCCATTGATTTCTATAACTCGAGGAAACTCTATCCATCTGAGTTGCCCCTGCAAATGAGGGCGCAAGATAGAGCTTATTAGCGTAAAATTGTGTGAACTGTGGATCTTGAGCTCTTAGTTTTGAACTAATAATCAGGCATAATAATATCAAAAGCAAAGACTTCTTCACATCGATTGATTAGAATCTAATAAATTAAAGATAATAAAAATATATCAAAACCTTAAGTTAGACCTGATTTCGGATCCTTTGAAATAAAGATATTTACAGGTATTTTTTAGGTTTATGGCTTAATGTAATGTTTAATTTTTTATTATGTTTTAAATTTAAATTTTATTACATCAATCACAAAAAAGCATTGAGTAATAGCTTGAAAACTTTGATGATTAAAATGAAGTATTCAGTGTAAATAAACACATTAATGCTGAAAAAGAATGATCTTAATAAACATATTCAGGAGCCCTATTCCAAATAATAGCAATTAATATTTCATCCAAATCATATGATATTATAAGTTTGGTCTAAATAATCTATAATAGTAATTGTGTAGAGAGTGAAAGATTCTTAAACCATTAGTTCTATTTAGAAAAACACTTTTTTTACAACTTGATAAAGGATAAGTAATGAAAATATGTAAGTAAATTGAGATAATTCTTTCTCTTCTCAATCTTGGATATATACCGTGACGTCGCCTATTCTGTCTATATATTCTCCATTTTCAAACTTCACTCTCAGCTTATAAATGTAAACTCCTCTTGGCTGAAGTTGCTGCATGAAGTAACCATCCCAGCCTATGTTTAAGTCATCACTTTCAAACAACAAGTTTCCATTTCTGTTAAAGATCCTTAATTGGTATTCAATTGGAGCTTGCCCAAAAACAGGATGAAAAACTTCATTAGAATTTTCACCATTGCTGTAATAGCCGCCATTAGATCCGCCTGTATTTGGGCTAAAAGCATTTGGAATTCTAATAATAGGATTCTCTCTATTTAATGCATTACTAAGGATCATTGAATCAATACATCCCTCATGACTAGTTGCTTGTAATTTTATATCATAGTCGCCTAAAACTTCATATACATGAGAAGGATTTGATTCTGTTGACTTTGTTCCATCTCCGAATTCCCATGAATAATTATCTGCTCCCTTACTGTAATTGTAAAAGTAAACAGGAATATATTCAGACATACCTTTTTGTTTTTCGATCATAAAGCTGGCTTCAGGGATTCTATGAACTGTAATAACATTAGTGTAAACACTAATCTCTTCATTTTCATTTTTGGCTGTTAGTGTAACAAAATATTCACCTGCATCATCGAAAATGTATGATGGATTATTTTCTGCAGACTGTCCTCCATCACCAAAACTCCATGTATATTCAACTGCTTCAGAACTTAAATTAGTGAATGTAAGATGAAGTGGGGCACATCCATTATCGCAGGTTGGAATAAAGAAGGCGCGTGGAGGGAGCTTGTTACTTGGCGCTTGTTGCCGGGCACCGTCCTGAGCCTGTCGAAGGGTACTGGTTACCGGGCGCCGCCCGGAGCCATTCGAAGGATTCTGGTTGTCGATAGAAATTGCCTGGTCATCCTTGTTTAATACTGAACTTTGTTTATTAGTATTAGATTCAGAATCTTGATTTACTAAAGATGACTTAGTAAGTGATTTTTCAGGGGATGAATCGCTTATGTTATCTTGATAAGTTTTATCTAATAATTCGAGTGTGGCATTGGATTCAGATCTTGTATCTTCAATTCCGTTGGCAAGATTTTCAGTTTCCTGCAAATCAGCTATGTTATTGTTATTAAGAACAAAAACAGTAATAGCGGTACCTAGAATGATAACTGATAAATAGGCTATATTAAAACTATCCAAACGTGGACGAATAAAACGTCTCCATTTAAGTTGTCGGCGTAGTTTAGGCCATAATTCCTGCGAAGGTTCAGGCCTGTAATCCTGAAATTGCTCATTAAATAATTTTTCTATGTTCTGTTTAGTATCCACCTATTACTTCATTTACTTATCAGACACTTAATTAGATCTTTATGTTGCATTGAAAAGTATTTTTTCAAGCTTCTAAATTATATCGTCTTTCTTCTACTCACCATCTTTCTTTACTAATTTCTCCCTTCCCAACTTTTCCAGTTTACATTGTATTACCTTCCTTGCGCGACTGTATTGAGATTTGGAGGTATTTACATCGATTTTTAACTGTTCAGCAATCTCTTTGTGTTTAAAACCTTCCAGGGCATAAAGGTTGAAGACCATTTTATAACCTGCAGGTAATTCAGATATCACACTCAACATCTCATCTCGAGTAAATTCAAGATCCCCAATATCGCATTCGCCAATTTTTTT
>JAGLSB010000181.1 GCA_023135955.1 Bacteroidales bacterium
AAGTTATTTTCCACTCTGTTGTTTTCGGATTAAAAACAACATCGAGAGCAAATTTTGACAAACGTGCTTCAATATATCTTGGTGCGGCAGATCCATCGCCTGTGAGAATATTCCCCCAGTTTCCTTGAGTTTCAACAAGAAGATCTTTCTGGCCAATCTGAACAAGTGCATCACCAATTGAGGCATCGCCATGTGGATGAAACTGCATAGTATGGCCAATAATATTTGCCACTTTATTAAACCTGCCATCATCCAATCGCTTCATCGAATGAAGTATTCTTCTCTGGACAGGTTTCAATCCATCATCCAGATGTGGGACAGCACGTTCAAGAATCACATATGATGCATATTCGAGAAACCAATCCTCGTACATCCCAGATAAGTGAACTATTTTAGGAACATTATTGCTCCCGCCTCCGCCTGCTCCGACATCTGAACTGCCAGCCAGATTTTCATCTATACTGTTTATATTTGAATCATCCATAAAATTCAATGCAAATTTTAAACCTCAAGCTCTTCAACAAGGTCCTCCTCAACAAGATCTTCTTCAATTCTGAGGTTCTCAATAATAAAATCTTGTCTGTCAGGGGTATTTTTCCCCATATAAAATGACAGTAGTTCACTTATACTATCATCTTTATGCAAACGCACAGGCTCCAGCCTTATATCTTCCCCGATAAAATATTTAAACTCATCTGGAGAGATTTCTCCTAATCCTTTGAACCGGGTAATTTCCGACGATTTCCCAAGCTTGTCAAGAGCTGCTCGCTTTTCTCCTTCATTATAACAATAATGAGTATTCTTCTTATTTCTTACTCTGAATAAAGGAGTCTTCAGCACATAAAGATGACCTTTCCTTACTAAATTTGGGAAAAACTGAAGAAAGAAAGTTATAAGGAGTAAACGGATATGCATTCCATCCACGTCAGCATCGGTTGCAATCACAACATTTTTATATCGTAAGTCATCCAGACCTTCTTCTATATTCAAGGCTGATTGAAGAAGATTAAATTCTTCATTCTCATAAACGATTTTCTTAGTCAGCCCGTATGTATTCAATGGTTTGCCTTTCAAACTAAATACTGCCTGAGTATTTACATCTCTTGATTTGGTAATAGATCCGGATGCTGAATCGCCCTCAGTTATAAATATAGTTGATTCAGATTTGCGTGCATGATTTGAGTTATAGTGCGCCCTGCAATCTCTGAGTTTTTTATTATGAAGATTTGCCTTTTTAGCCCTGTCACGAGCTAGTTTCTGAATACCTGAAATTGCTTTTCGTTCTTTCTCGGAATCCTGAATTTTCCTAAGTAGAATATTGGCAACTTCCGGATTCTTATGGAGATAATTATTTAGATGTGTTGACAGGAAATTGACAATAAAATTTCTTACTGAAGATCCCTTAGGACCCATATCTTTTGATCCCAATTTAGTTTTTGTCTGTGATTCAAAGACTGGCTCTTCAACTTTAATGCTAATAGCAGCAATTACAGAAGCTCTGATATCGGAAGGATCATAATCTTTTTTATAAAATTCCCGGACTGTTTTAACAAGTGCTTCCCGAAATGCTATAAGATGTGTTCCACCCTGAGTTGTATGCTGACCATTAACAAAACTAAAATACTCCTCACCATATTGATTACCATGAGTCAAAGCGACTTCAATATCCTCATCCTGAATATGAATAATCGGATACAAGCTTTCCTCATTCATATTATCGTTGAGTAAATCGACCAGTCCATTTTTTGAAACAAAAACATTTCCATTATAGTTTATCTTCAATCCTGAATTGAGATAAATATAATACTTGATCATGTTCTCAACATATTCAGGAATAAACCTGAATTTCCCAAACATTTCACCATCAGGATAAAAAGAAATAGTTGTTCCGTTCTTATTATTTGATTTTGTTTCAGTACCATCTTCAAGGAGAATGCCCCTTTCAAAACTTGCAAATCTCGATTTCCCTTCTCGTACAGATTCGATCTGGAAACGAGTACTTAATGCATTTACTGCTTTAATACCAACACCGTTAAGGCCGACCGATTTCTTAAATACTTTGGAGTCATATTTTGCTCCGGTATTCATTTTGGAAGAAACATCTACCAACTTTCCAAGCGGAACTCCTCTTCCATAATCACTTACCTTAACAAAATCTTCATTAATTTCAACATCAATAATCTTCCCAAAGCCCATCATATACTCATCTATGGAATTATCTAATACTTCCTTTAGCAGAAGATAAATCCCATCATCAGGAGAGGAACCGTCACCTAGTTTCCCAATATACATTCCAGGTCTTTTTCGGATGTGTTCCCTCCAATCCAGTGTTTTTATGCTCTCTTCTGAATAATTTGCTGTCATACTATTTTCACAATTTTCACAAATATAATTAAAACGTCACCTGCTGATACCTTGTATTTATCAACAAGAAAATTAAATTAATGGTTCTCAAGTTATTGGAATTGTCTGATTGTTAAAAACTTATTGCTTCTACTACCATATCAACAAGATGATTGTCATTATAGGCGTAGTGCGTATCAAAATTCCATTCCCACGATTTCCGGTTTTTAGATGCCGGAAGATCAGCAAAAATAAGTTTTTTTTCATTTATGACAGTCCCTTTCTTGTCTTTTTGAAGCTCAACCATGTCAGAAATTAAAATTCCTTTAGTGGATTGAAAAATGCTAAGATGAGATTGCTGAATTTGTTTTCTGAATGTTAGAATCTCCTCTTCAGAAAAGTTCCAGAATTTTTCCATATAGTCGACAAGTAAGGTATCGAGTTGATTCAATATATTCAGGGATATAACATATTCATAATTTTCAGTAAAGGAAATAGGAGGAATGTCCAAATTAGTAATATCAGGCTTTGACCCAGATTTCTGACCTTCATCAACCAATGAAAACACTCTTTCTATAAGCCCTGCTGTGATGTCTATATTTAATAATTGTACCGAACTCAGATTTTTAACTTTGTGTACAATTTGTCTTGGATGAGAAATATCTGCGAGAGTTATATCAATGTTTCGTATATCTTGATTGTCAATTGGGAAATCTAGTAACCAACCACTCCCAAGAACTAATACTTTTTCTGGCTTTGCGGACTTCAGTTCATTCAAAATAAATTCATGACAATTATCGATATGATTATGCCAGTTCCCTTCCTCCCTAAAATATCGTTTCAGGATTCCAGCCTGATCCTTCAGATATCCCATTTTTCTGAGAGTCTTTCTTCCGGGTTCCAATATTTCAGCCATTAAGCCTTTGTTTTGCCAGTTCATCAGAGATTACTTCTTTCACATATTGTTTCAGTTCAAGCAATGATTTATCTTTCCAATCTTTATATGGAAGCGGATCCAAAACCTTTAATGTTATATCTTGTTTGCCTGAAAGACTAAATCCCTTTTTGGGGATAGCTTTACCAGTGCCATCTATTACCATTGGTAAAATATCTGTTTTAGTTTCCATCGCAATTATAAAAGCACCATCCATAAAGCGTCCAATGTTTCCACTTCTGGACCGTGTGCCTTCAGGAAATACCATTATGGAATTCTTTTTTTTAAGAGTACTTATTGCCTGATTACGGAATTTTTCAAAGGCTTTACTATCGCTTCTATAAACTCTTACTGCACGATTAAATGTTAATATCCACCCCAAAAATGGAAGCTTAAAATTCTCATTCTTCGAAACCCATTTAAAATGCTTAAACAAACTATCTATTAAAAATATATCCAAAGCACTCTGATGATTA
>JAGLSB010000182.1 GCA_023135955.1 Bacteroidales bacterium
TTTTATAAACGACAAATAAATTTACAATTTATCGGGAGTCTTCTTCCGGAAGCAGATAAAAAGAGTATAATCTGGGGGGCAGGCGCTATATCAAAAGATGTAAAATTACAAGATCCACCAAAGAAAATCTTATCTGTAAGAGGTCCAATGACACAACAATTAATTATGGCACAAGGGATTGAATGTCCTGAAATTTATGGAGATCCAGCTTTATTGTTACCCCGGTTTTATAAGCCAACAAATAAACCGGTTCATAAAATAGGACTAATTCCACATTACGCTGATCAAAATAAAAATATTGTCAAGATTCTCAAAAGGGATAAAGATGTCCTTTTTATTGACATATTACTTCCTCGTTCCACATTAAACCAATCTATTTATACTAAATGGACATATTTAATAGATGAGGTAAATTCTTGCGAAGTGATTCTTTCGTCTTCGTTACATGGATTGATAATTGGAGATGCTTATAGAAAACGCACTCTATGGATAAAATTTGGGGATGATGTATTGGGAAATGATTTTAAATTCTTTGACTATTATGCATCCATGGGTATTAAGCCATCAGAAATCAGAGCATTAGACATGAGGCAGCATTATTTTACTATAGAAGAATTATACGCTAAGGCAACTTTAAAATCAGTCGAAAAAATAAATATGGATTTGTTTTTAGAACAAAACCCATGGAAATAATCTGACTCTTTTATGGCAGAAAGAAATAAAAAAAAATATTTAGTACAGTTTCTTTGTTATTCACCAAGAATATATTCAGGATTTGATAGGTTTAACCTTAAGCTTGCCAGTAACCTAAAAGAGAAAGGGTATCAATCTGTTTTTGTTTTTACCAATAATATTGATGTACAAGAATTAATTGATGATTTATATAATGAAGGAGTGATTATTGAATTAATTTCAACTAAAAACAAGATAATCCTTGCTAAGGATATTTTAAAAGTTTTTTTTAAATATAAACCTGCAATTGTTCATGCTCATTTTGTTAACTTTATACAGTTAGTCTGTTCTATTTTTTCTATTTTTTTTTTATCTCGATTTTACATCACCTTCCATTCCACCATTTCGCTCTATTCGCGAAAAGAGTACCAAAACAAAAAAGGCTGGATAAAACTTTTTTTGTTAACAATTTATTATAAATACTTAATATGTGTTTCAAAAAAAGTGTTTTGTGTTTCAAATGCTATTCGCAAACAATTTTGCCAATTTGCAAACTCTACTACACCAAAAATTGAAACTTTGTATTTAGGTGTTAAATTAAATGAAAAACATGCTTTAAAAGAATTTGTGCGTCAACAGTTTTCTTTACCGCTTAACGATGTTTTACTTTGTAATGTATCAGCCATAGAACCCATAAAAGGAATAGATACATTAATTGAGTCAATAAAAATAATTAAGGAGCAAAATAAAATGTCAAATGTCAAATGTTACCATATCGGTGGTTTACGAATTCGTTCAGAAGAAAATAGACAATATCGTGATTTGCTTTATGAAAAAGTAAAAGCCTCTGACTTGGAAAATGAATTTATCTGGCTCGGGCATCGAAATGATATAAATGAAATTTTGCAAGCTTTTGATATGTATATCCATCCTTCACGAATGGAGGGTTTGGGAGTTACCTTGATGGAAGCAGCTGCTAATAGTTTACCTTTGGCAGGAACTAATGTAGGAGGTATACCGGAAATTATTCACCATGGTAAAAACGGCTTTTTATTTTCTGTAGAATCTGTCGAGGAATTAACTGCCACCATACTTAAATTTGTTGAAAACGAAGAATTGAGAGTTAACATGGGAAAAGAATCGTTCAAGCTTGTATATACTACATTCAACGCCGACCGTCAAACGGAAATCCTAACTAGCAAGTATTGTGAGTAAGGAATTGATATACTGGCTTATTGTTGCTTTCTCCTTTCTGTATTTACTTAGTAAATATCGAAATGATCTTTTTGCACTATTAATAATTCTTTTTTTCTACGAAGGCATGTTTACCTATTTTGGGCAAATAACATGGAATTCATACAAGATTTTCCTGCCAATTTTCGCAGTTTATATTTTGTATAAACGTATTCATTACATTCGTTTAACAAAAAAACAAAAGAAACTGATTTTTATTTTTACACTATTTTCAATAGCCTTTATTATATCATCATTTTTGAACAATGATTATATTTTATTATTTCTAAATCAATATTCCAGATATCTTATTCCGTTTTTAGCACTCCTTTTTATTCCCATTTACAAAAACACACATCCCAATACTGACAATTATATAGAGAACCTGATAAAAAAGTTGCTCGATTTTCAGATTATACTTTCTGGTATTAACTTTCTGCTTCTTGGATTGCATGAGAATATTGTAGGCTCAATTAGCTCCAACGGAGGATCTGCAGCAACGTTATTGCCTGTTTTAGGTGTACTTTTTATCTGGCAAAGAAAGAAAAGAAAATTTGAGAAAAAAGACTGGTTTTATATTGTTGGCTTTCTCTTTATAGGCTTTGTAAGTATGAAGCGTGCTATTTGGATTATAACTCCGGGTATTATTTTTCTTTTAATGTATTATGTTCCACGGAAACGTTTAAATAAAAGTATATTTCTTCTACTTCCTCTATTTCCATTAATTTTTTATTTGGGTTTGCGATTAAATCCAACATTTAACAAGGAACAAAAAGTTTGGGGCAGTTTTAATTTTGATTATTTCTATAATTATGCCTATAAATATACTTTTGGTGAAAAAGAAACAAAAAGCATTGGCGTAGGAAGAGGAGGGGCTACTTTTTTAACATTCAATTCAATATTTAATTCCGATCAGGAATTGTCATTATTTGGTAATGGTTTGTTAAATATGTATGGTGTTGGTATAGATGCTGACGAAAAACATAATGCTGTTATGCGAATTAGCCAGTTAAATAGTGTAACCATGGCTACTGGTTTTTTTCAGAATTATTATACAGGGGGTATTATCGGTGTGATCTTTTTTTTGATGTACATTTTTACAGTTATATCCTTAACAAAAAATAAAAGGTTGCGCATTGTTTTAAGTTTGTTTTTCCTCTGGGAATATTTTCTTTATGCAAATGCACTCATAAGAATTCCTGCTTTATCTTTTCTGTTTTTTTATTTAATTTATAAGTCATCATTTTCTACTATCAGTTATGCAGTTGACAGACAGCTTCTACAAGCAAAAGTTCATCATAGTTTATCCTAATCAATTCGGTTATCACACCGATTCATACAAGTATTGTGAATATCTTAATGATAGATACGATATAAGCTATATTTGTTTTGATCAGGGCTTTGAGAAACTGGAATTACCCCATATCAATGTCATTTATATTCAATTTAACACTGGGAAAATAAGGCGTTTAATTGAATTGTTTCTCGAAGTTTTTAAAAATTGCAACAAAAATCCTGATAATATCTTGTTTGTTATCCAGTTTAAGTTTTCTTTTTTACTTGGGCTGTTTGCAAAATCAAAAAAAAAGATCCTTGACTACAGGACAGGCGACTTAAGTATAAACCCTTTAAAACGCTGGCTGAAGAATCGATGGATGAGCATGGATTCTCTTTCCTATGATAAAATTACAGTAATATCTGATGGCGTATGTAAAAATATATTTCTATTAAATAGAAAGAGAATTATCATACTACCCTTAGGCGCAGACGTTATTTCAAGCAAAAAACACGAATACAAGCAAATTCGTTTACTTTATGTTGGAGCTATTCATACTCGTAATGTTTACCAGACAATTGAAGGACTAGCTGAATTTATATCTATGAATAAGAATTTACGTTCATCTATTAATTATACAATAATTGGATTTGGTCCTCAGCATATTATTACACATTTATTAGAGACGATTAAAGAAAAACAAGTAGAAGACATAGTAAAATATGTAGGACGTGTAAAATACCCCGATTTAACTCCTTATTTCGACCAATGTAATGTTGGCATTTCATACATC
>JAGLSB010000183.1 GCA_023135955.1 Bacteroidales bacterium
ATGAGCGAAGAGGGACACGGTAATTGAGCGGAGCAGAAATAAGCATTTATATAAAAACTCTATTAAAAATGCAAAAACTTATAACATTCATAGCAGCACTTTTTCTCTGGTTGAGCCTGTTTAGTCAGGATGCCATGCAACAATGGGATAAAGATGTAATCAGCAAAGCAAATACCGGTGCGAATACTTCATATTTATCTGAAGAAGAAAAGAAAGTAATACTACTTACAAATCTAGCCAGGTATGACGGAAAATTGTTTTCTGAAAGCTTTCTTGAAGACTTTCTTCAAGGTCAAAAACCTACGAAATTTACCAGATCATTATTTCGGGATCTGGAAAAAGTAAAAAGCCTTCCGATGTTAGAGCCAGAAAAAGATCTTTTTGAAATAGCCTTGGGACATGCAGAATTATCAGGGAAAAATGGTACTACCGGTCATCAACGATTTGAAAAACGTTTTGATCCTGTAATGGGAAAATACAATGCGGTAGCAGAAAATTGTGCTTATGGATTCGAAAATGCTTTTAATAATGTTCTTCAATTATTAATTGATGAAGGTATTAATGATGTGGGACATAGAAAAAATATGCTAAATCCAGATTACAATAGTATAGGAGTTTCCATTCAAGATCATAAAGAATATCGATTTAATTGTGTGATGGACTTTGGCCGAAAATAGGTGGTAAGATAGGTTGCTAGTTACTGGTCTAGTTATGCCCTTCTAGAACCAGTAACAAGCAACCAGTAACCAGGAACCAGCAACCAACAATAATTTACATTCTTAAACTAACATTCTCACAATATGCGACATGACAGATCCCACACAAAAGTAATTGCAACACTTGGTCCGGCAACACAAAAAAAAGAAGTCCTTGAACAATTGTTCCTAGAAGGAATTGATGTTTGCAGATTAAATTTTTCACATGGTAGTCATGAGGATCATCTGAAAAACATACTACTCATAAGAGAATTAAATGAAGAACTGGATGCCAAAGTAGCAATTCTGGCAGATTTACAGGGGCCTAAGCTCAGAATAGGTGAAGTAGAAAATAACGGAGTAATACTGGAAGCAGGATCTGAATTCGTATTAACAAGCGAAAAAATAATTGGAACGGCTGAAAAAGCATATATGAGCTATGAGCTGCTTCCCCGGGATGTCAAAGTAGGAGAAACAATTCTGATAGATGATGGTAAATTAAAATTAGAGGTCATCTCGACTAATAAACAAGATAAAGTAACTACAAAAGTAATCTATGGAGGGCCATTATCCTCCAGGAAAGGAGTTAACTTACCAAGTACAAAGATATCCCTACCAAGCTTGACCGAAAAAGACATAAAAGATGCTGCATTTGCGCTGAAACATGACGTAGATTGGATTGCACTTTCTTTTGTTAGACATGTAACAGATATAATTGATTTAAAGGAATTGATAAAAAAATCGAAAAAGGATACCAGAATAATTGCTAAAATTGAAAAACCTGAAGCTCTTGAAGAGATCGATGAGATCATTGATATGACTGACAGTATAATGGTTGCTCGTGGGGATTTAGGAGTAGAAGTAGATTTTGATCGTGTTCCAATGATTCAAAAGCAAATTGTTGAAAAGTGTATCAGTGCATCCAAACCTGTTATCATTGCTACCCAAATGATGGAAAGCATGATTACTAATTTCAGGCCTACACGTGCTGAAGCAACCGATGTAGCCAATGCGGTACTTGACGGAGCTGACACATTAATGCTCAGTGGTGAAACATCAGTTGGTAAATTTCCGGCTGGTGTAATAAAAAGCATGCAAAGTATTATTGACTGGACTGAAGACCATGGTTTTAAATACTTCCGGGACCATCCTCCAATTAAAGGTTTGCCTACTTATTTTCCAGATTCAATTTGTTATAACGCAGTTCTTATGGCTGAACAAACTGGAGCAGATGCCATAATTACCTTCACTCACTCGGGCTATACTGCATTTAAAATCTCATCATATCGGCCAAAAGCAAATATTTTTGCAATAACAACAAATGAAAGTCTATTACCAATGCTTTCATTGGTATGGGGAGTAAGGGCATATATTGGTATTGATCATGAAAATATGATTGATTATATCGATCATTCAATATCCTTTCTAAAAGAGAAAAACCTTATAAAAGAAGGTGATGTTATTGTTCATGTCGGAAGTATGCCTGCTAATAAAAGGGGTAAAACCAATATGCTTAAAATCAGTTATATTTAATGACAACTTTAACTGAACAAATTAAGCTTGCAGAAAAGGTTTGGCTTAAAAATAGTTTCTCATTCCTGAAGGAGGGTTTCACAAAGACTCCCATTCCATCCCACGATCATCAGCATCATATTCGGGTATGGTTGAACTCAAAGTTTCTACTCCATCAGATTAATGAACTTGGTATTGTAATTGACTATGATTTTACAGAAGCATTATTAATCGCATCACTCTTTCACGATTCTGGAATGCTTAAAACATACGGACATGATCATGGACCGGCAGGAAGAAATATTTGTTCTGATTTTATAGTGAATTACAAAAAGAAACCTGCTCTCCTGGATGAAATCCTTGATGCCATTGAAAAACATGACGACAAAACTTATATGGGTCCAGGTCCTCTTATAGTAGATAAAAATCCCAACTTGTTGACAGCGCTAAATATCAGCGACGACCTGGATGCATTCGGACATATTGGTATTTACAGATACGCTGAAATATATCTAATGAGAGGTATTCCTCTCGA
>JAGLSB010000184.1 GCA_023135955.1 Bacteroidales bacterium
TCATCTCTGTTCACACATATCCATTCAGATGCCTCTTCTGTAGCCCCCCAAGAACCACTGAAGCCGGGAAGTGTATCTCCTTCCCAGAATTCTGGTTTTCGGGTAATGTTCCATTGGTTGTCTTCTGCCAGCAGTGAAGCCCCATCCGGTGCCCAATCGGAGCCATCATAGGTTCCAAAAACATCTATGAGTTGAAAGTCAGCAGGATCGCTGATCTCCTTGGATCCATTTCGAACAGAATCATTCAGTATTTTATAAAGGCAGAGTGCACCAGTGAACCAAGCATTTTTCATAATGGTATTTGGGCCTGGTACGATTAACTTCACCTCTGTGTCGAAGGAGAGCTCCCTGTTTATGATGATATCACAATCATTCAGGTGAGAATTCTCCTCCATTTCGGCATTCTCGATATGCCCGATTACAAACGATCCTCCCAGCTCGATGACCGGATTCACTTCCGTATCTTCAACTACAATTCCCGGGACATAAAGCAGGGAATCATCGCTTGAGTAATCCCTGCCTGGAACGTAATAGTTATACCTCATATCATAAGTGAGTGTGTCTGTAATAATTTGTTCAGGTGTAGATGAAACGCCTATAGCCACTAGATATTGGCTTAAATCCAGATCTTCAGTACCCGGATTTGATATCTCTATATAGTTGTTATTAAACCACTCCCTGTAAACAAATCGAGTAAAAAGAGGTTCTGCTACAAATGGCTGCTTGTCTTCGCTATTACCACTTGCTGAAAGGGAGAAAGTAATTGAATAGGTAAGTTTTGTTTTTCCATCTTCTGCGGTAACAATAAATTTACTGGTTCTAGGATCAAAACCACCAGTTAAATTTGTTGCCATCACTGAACTTATAGTGGCATTTACATCTTCGGTTTCAGCAAGCAGAGCAGGTATTTGTTGATATTCCTGGGGAAGTTGGATTTCATAGGAATAGGTCCCACTGTCAAAACCGGGGATCACCTTTCCTGTCCAATTGAAATCAGTGCTGATAGAATCCGGAATATCCGGCCAGGTGATTGATTTCAGTAGCGCATTATTTTTTTTTTTTGAAATAGGGAAAGCTACTCCTTTTTCTACTTCAATCATGTGAAAGATATCGTCCTTTCCATCTGTATTGATAAGCGCTATATCAGCTCCAAGGGGTCCGTTTCGGTTCAGAACAGCATCAGGAACAGTTACGGTTTGGGTCTTCCACGTACCGCTACCATTGCAGGTAATTGAATAGGCTGTATTTAAAGCAGCTTCACCTGCATCATAAGCAAAGCTCCAGGTTGATCCATTTTCTTTATCCAGGTACCTTACAATGAAGGTTACGGTGTCTGCTGAACCATCAAACATGTCTTTATGGAGTTGGAAATACATCGTGTCTCTGCCCGATGCATGTTCAAAGGAGCGTGCAAAACGGCCATATACTGATTTATCTACGTGCCACAAGCCAATGCTGGTTTCTTCAGGGTTAATTTGCGATAAATGCTGTTGATAATTGCCGGTCAGAATCTTCCATCCGGCATCATTGTAATCCTGACGCTTGCGATTGATCATTCCTCCTCCGGTCGCTTTTTCAGGATCGCCCATTTTTGCTCCATATGAGCTGAATGCATTGGCAATATTTATATATCGTTGCGTATTTGATTTCTCGGCAGAGCCATAGATGCTTACAGGAAAAGTCTGAGTGTCTGAAGCATCTAATCCCCTCCGTAAAGCGCAAAATGCACGTTGAGCTAATTCGGGTCGTTCTTGTGTGGCGTAATGGTTAAAAAATAGTTGCGCATCCTTATTTTTGGCATCCTGACATGCATCCGTTGGGACATTCCAAAGATTTAAACCACAATGAGCCGCGTATATTCCTGACCAGTAAAGAGCCTGTGGTATATTTTGTGTACTCCATCCATAGGTTTTATATTCGGCATCCATTTCCCCTCTTGAAAAAAACACCTTACCCTGTGCTTCAACAGCATCCCTGAAATTATTAAAACTTACCAGTCGCTCTTGTGCATCGCTAATATGATACCCATGCGAAAACATACCGTTTTTTAGCCCAGCAGCCTTTGGTAAGTTGTTCAACATCCAGTTATACTGTTCCTCTCTGTTAGAATCGTAGTTGGTTAATAAGGGTATTAATAATTCCCCATCCTTCGAAAATGCTTCAACATATTTTTCCCAGGTTTCAATTCTAAAAGCACTCCATTGATCTTGTGTTATATTATACTGAGGATCGATTGGATCACCTTTGTATCCTTGTCCGTCGCCTGTTGATCCCTCAGCACTTTGTAAAAACAAGATTCGTTCCCTAAGGTGAGCAGGTAGTCCTTTAATGTAATTACCAAACTCTTCTATCATACGATGAAAATAAAACTTGTAATTTTCATGCAGATAATACGGAAAATATTTAGTTGACTCTTTTCCCAAGGGATCGAGCCTGGCGGGAAACGCAACTAACGGCACACCACCTTCATGGAATAACCATTTTGGAGTATTGTTCCAAACAGTATCTGTTTCAGTTACCTCCGTAGTAGCCGGAGCAACCCATATCATAACAGTGGTGTAATATCCATCATTGTATAATTGTTCTAAGTTGGCGCCTAATTGTGTTTCAAATTCGAACTTACCGTTTTCAGGTTCAATTTTTGACCATTTCAATATTATAGGACCTCCCTTCACGAGTGGTGTTTTAGCGGGGGTAACCTCTCTGGAATTATAGCCGGCCCAGGTATAAACTCCCCATGCATTTTCAGGGAATACCTGAGCCCCGGACAATGAGAAAATAAAAGCAAATAAACAGAACGTAATTAGGTGTCTCATAATTGTATACTTTTATTGTTCAACTACTTTGATTTGCTCATTCAGATATACTCTAGCTCAATTTGAAAGATAAAACCTAACAAAGTTATCATATATGTATTGAATCATGGGGTAAAAATATTCCAATCAGTAAATAGTTTTGTTTAGTAGTAATCGTCGTTTAGGAAAAATGGCTGAAATTGCTACGTCCAAAAAAGGGGTTCTGGCTCTGATTTTCTTTCTGCACAACCGAAAAATAAAACAAGGACCAATATACCGGCTTGCTCCATGAGCCAGCCGGATTTTTCGAACTAATCATTTTACTTTAAAAAATGCTGTACCATGAGGACTTACTTTAACCGTAAAGTTGTTTTTTAATTTGCCTATTTCCTTTTGTCTCCACAAATCACGTACCTTCCCTTTCTTTCCAAGTTTTTCTGCTGAGATTGAAATATTTTGTTCTTCGTCAGATAAATTAAAAAAGGCCACTGCTTTACTGCCGTCAGCCAAATCCTTGGCCCAAATTTCATAACTATCTTCCATATTTTCCACCCTGTAACCTTGACTAACCAGAGGGTCCTGGTTTATAGCCAATACTTCACTGTTTTTTACAAGGTTAAGATCAAAATCATCCATGGTTGGAATATTGCATGAAAGTAATAAGGGTTGACTCAGAATGCTCCACAAAGTAACTTGAAAATACTGTTCCGAAGCGGTTAAAGGAGACGGTTTAAATTCTTTCTCGGCTCGATTTGGTATACCTAGTG
Source organism: Bacteroidales bacterium (assembly GCA_023135955.1). Lineage (GTDB taxonomy): Bacteria > Bacteroidota > Bacteroidia > Bacteroidales > JAGLSB01. Next base: position 3,563 of record JAGLSB010000184.1, read on the forward strand.
GCCCAATTTGAAGCATATCCAAGTCGCCATAAAGGCCTGGACGGGTTTGGGGATAGCGTGCCACCAATTCATCACCAAAAACACGAGTAAGGTCCTCCCACTTTGCTTTAATATCCTTTGTTAAGCGCCATAGATTGCAATACTTTGTGACCAATTGATCTTCTTCCGGATTATGCATTGGAGATAAGCTAATTACTATATCACGATCAAGAGAGCGGAAATCGTTGTAAAAACGATTTGTAATGGAATCTGTTTTTTTGATTATTACTGATCGATCCCTTTTATAATTTCCATTTTCACCCTTCTCTAATGGTACTTCCACCCAATCATATTTCACATAATCAATGCCCCATTCTGCAAACTGTTTTGCATCGCGGTCTACAAACCAGAAAGGTCCAACTTGTGCAATGCCACGTTGGGTTGATGACGGATGACGCCCAAAAACCTGATAGGGATTCAGACGTTCTTTTTCGGATAGATAAAATTCGCTGTAATCACCTTCTTCATTAGGGGCTGTTCCACCAATGTATCCTGCAAATGTCGACATCCATGTGGTAGAATAAATTCCCAATTTAAAACCTTTGCTGTTTACAAAATCTACCATGGCTTTCATGTCACCAAATTTACCATTAGCTTGTATTGCCTTTGTTTCAGGATCGCGTTCTCCCATCCAACAATCGTCGATATTGACGTATGTCCAACCGTATTGATCCAAGCCCTTTTCTTTCATTGCTGCAGCCATATCTCGAATTGCTTGTTCGCTAACTCCTTCTGATTGCACATACCAACTGTTCCATCCCATTGGAGGGCTAAGGCATATCTTTTCACCTACACGTAGAATAAGTTTTTTTGAAGTTTTGCCTTTACTGTTCTCAGCATGTAAGGTAATTTCATAATCACTGATTTTCTCAGGAGCTCTTCCTGTTATCCATCCCGTGGCGGCATCTATCTGCACTTCTTTCGGTAAACCTTCCGCAGCATAAGTTATAGGTTTTATTCCCGAAACTGCTACCTTGTAAAATACAGGCTTGCCAGGGCGTACACCAAAAACAGAAGCGCCATTAATTTGAGGAACATCTTTAGATGCTGGTGTTAAAATTTCTTTACCATTTATTGTAGCATCATATGCCAATGGTGAACTGCTACATCCAAATAAAAAAAGCGCAGAACAAAAAATACAAAAAACACTAATTTTTTTAATCATCATAAATTCTTTTAATCATTATTTACTGAAATATATAAGCACTTAAACAGCGCGAAATGCATTACAAAATCAAATATATGTTAAATGGGCAGTCATATGGGTGTTCTTTTATTCCAATTATTCCATAAGAAAAGGTACTATCCTTTATTGTATATTTATCTTTTTACTTTCCTTCTGCTGCCCACTTCTTCATAAGCTCAACATTTTCACGAAGTACATTTGCCCTTTCAGGTAAGCGGGTGCTGCCTTTCACTGATTTGATAACCGATGACATTTCACTTTCATAAACCTCTGGTGATTCGATGTCTCTGCCCTGATCGTTGGTCTCAATCTCCCAATTATTTAAAACCTCCCGCATTTCCTCCAATTGAACCTTCATATTTTTATCACTTGCCAGGTTCACATATTGGTTTTCATCTAAGGCAATATTATAGAGTTCTTCATATGGTCTTTGCTCAGAAAAAAGCAGTCGTTCCTGTAAAGAATTTAGTTTTCCCTGTGCATGAAGTTCTCGCAAACGAATTAATATATCTTTATGATCTTTATAGGCGTTGGGCTGAAGAAGGGGTCTTTGGTAGAGGTAGTTTTTGATATACAAATAATCTCCTTTTCTAACACTGCGAATATGGTCCACTGTTTCATCGCAGCGATCGCGGGCTGTAATTACAAATTCACGAGGAGTGGCATCTTTTCCAAAGAGTGGTTTAGACTCCATATAATCAGGGATTTTAATTCCTGCAAAATACATCGATGTGGCAGCTAAATCGATATGACTAACTAACTCTTTGCGAATCCCTTGTCCAACATATTTTTGGCCCCAAACTATCATAGGAATATGGGCACCCTCTTCGTAACAAAATTGTTTGCCTCTCGCATGTGAAATACCATGGTCGGTAATAAAAAACACAAGCGTATTTTCAAGTAAGTTTTCTGCTTTTAAGCGATCAAATATTCTTCTTACTTCATTGTCAACTTCCTTTACAGAGTTTAAGTATTCCGCCCAATCTTTGCGTAGAACAGGATCATTTGGATAATGGGGTGGTAGTACTACATTATCCGGGTTAACCATTTCGGGTAGCTGTACATTTCGCTTTTTTCCTCCTTGCATATGTATTTGTGCGAAAAAAGCTTGTCCTTCCTCTCTTCCATTCCAATCAACACCACTATACAGGTCTTCGGTTTTGTAAACAAAATTGTAATCTTCTTTTCCCGGCCTGCTCCAATTATCTCTTTGTATATATTGATTGGAAACATAGTAACCTGCTTCTCTAAAGTATTCAGGTATGGTTTTAATTTCTTCTGGCAAATAAATTTTGTCAGAGTTCCTTGAACTACGGTGGTTTTGTGCACTAATGCTGGTCTGATACATTCCTGTTATTAATGCGGAGCGGCTTGCCGAACAAACCGGTGCTGTTACATAGGCGCGTTCAAAAACTACACCTTCACTGGCCATTTGGTCAAGGTTTGGTGTTTGAATAAGAGTTTCGCCATTGTAGCCAAAATCAAGTGACATATCTTCTACGATGACCCAGATTATGTTTGGCGGTGGGTCATTGGCCTGCACATAAGAGCTTGCAAACAGGATTGGGATTAAATTCAATATGTAATTTTTCATAGTCAATATACTATTGGTTTGAATTTTTAATAACAAAACTATAAAACTTAATTATCTTTTTTCAATTGGAATAATGTTCCCATCTTCATCAACTCTGTGGGATGTGGCATAACTCCACTTTTCCGGATTAAAATTTTCATTTTTAACCGGCATTTTTGCTCCCGTTTCCTTTAACCATTCATTTAGCATCTTTTCCATCTCCCTGACCTTTTCCGGCATGCTTTCCGACAGGTCATATTGCTCAGATATATCATTTCTTAAATTATATAATTCTATTTTCGCCTCAGGTATTATTTTACTGAAATCTTTTTCTTCCAGATAATCTCCATAAAACTTAATAAGTTTATAGTCTCCCATACGGATAAAACAACTCGGCGTTTTATTATAATGAGGGATGTACAATGGGGTATTCATATAAATGGCTTCTCTCTCAAAACTACCCTTATTTAACATCAAAGGGACCAGACTTTTTCCATCAAGAATATAATCATTATCAACTTCTCCTTTCGTTAATTCCATAAATGTTGGAAATAAATCAACAATATGAACCGGTTCTTCAATAACTCTACCACTCTCAAAGCTTTCAGGCCAATGCATAATAAGAGGTACTCTGACTCCTCCTTCGTATTCTGAGCCTTTTCCTCTTCTAAGAGGAGAGCTATCCATAACCTTGGCATGGCCACCATTGTCTGACATATAGATTACCAAAGTCTCCCTTTTTAATTTAAGAGCCTCAATACCATCCATTAACCTCCCAATACTTTGATCCAGATATTCGATCATAGCCAGAATATTTGCAGTAGGCATTTTTTCCAGAGGCCTCATATCCGGACTTTTCTCATATCCAAGTTCTACATATTTTTGAATCAAATCCTCAGGAGCATCTAATTTTGTATGTACGGTATGGTGAGCCAGATATGCAAAAACAGGTTGATCCTGGTGCGATGCAAGATAGTTCAATGTTGCATTTGTATAAGACATAACACTCTTTGGATCATATTCGATATTTTCAGCAGCAATCATTTTATCAAATCCATACTGCTTAAGATATTTTTCACTCCCCAGAAGTTTTCTGTTCCTGCCTTCAGCCACATCAAAATGCCATTTACCTACATGCCCAACATGATAACCCGCTTTCCGCATAACTTTTCCAATATTTACTGCATCAATCGGAAGTACACGTATTGATTCAGGCTGAATCATAGGGGCATATGGCATTACATGCTTTTCCATAATCACAGCGTTCATATTTGTTCTTGCACTATATTGTCCGGTTATTAATGTGAAACGCGAAGGAGAACATTGCGGCATTGCATAAGCATCAGTAAATTTGATTCCTTCTCTGGCTAATCTGTCAATATTTGGAGTCTTTACAAAGTTATTCCCATAACATTCCTGCCAGCTCCAGCCCATATCATCAATTAACACAAAAACAATATTCGGGGGATCAGTAGCCTCTGCTTTTTTTGCAAACAATGTTAAAAACAGGTATGGAAATAATTTAATGATTCTTTTCATTTTTTTAAATTTTTAATAATTGATAAGTGTGTTTTATCATTTGTATTGTTCTATATGTTTAGATCAGCTTATTT
>JAGLSB010000185.1 GCA_023135955.1 Bacteroidales bacterium
AATGGTATGGAGACCGGATCTTCAACAAAGAACACTATGGTGAAGTTTTTTGGGCCGGACGGAAAGCTTATCCGGAAGCACTACCCAAACTTATTAAGTTGGCCGATAATATTGAGAATGCGCCTATGGTGAGAGCTACGGCAATTTCACTTCTTGGCAACTATACAGATCAATCAATTGATCAGTTATTCACAAAAACAATAAAAGATAAAGATCCACTTATCAGGCATTCTACACTCACTGTAATCCATAATTCCGGAGTTAGCAGTACCATTCAGCTGATACTAAACAGCCTCGATGATCCGATACGTCTTGTAAGAATAATGGCCGCAAATGCACTAACCCGTTTTTCCCAGGATGAAATACCTGCTGATAAGAGAGAGTTATATAAGCGGAATCTGGATGAGTATAAAAAATCTTTGATGATCAATGCGGATCACCCCAATACGCACGTTAACTTCGGGAATCTCTATCTTAACCTGGGCGACATTGCAAAAGCTGAAGCATCCTATCGGGAAGCCATCAGAATTGAACCGGGACTGGTCACTGCATATATTAACCTGGCTGATCTGTATCGAAGGTTAAAGAAAGATGATGAGGGGGAAAAACTTCTGAAAAGCGCCCTTGAAAGATACCCTGAACTTGCTGCAATTCATTACGCTCTCGGATTATTGAAAATCAGACAGGAGAAACATACTGAAGCCATGAAATATCTCAAAAATGCAGCCATTCTTGCACCTGAAGAAGCTCATTATAGCTATGTATATGGAATAGGCCTGAACTCCATGCAACAACCAGATAAGGCTATTGCTTTCCTTGTATCAGCATTAAAGGATCATCCCTACGACCGCGAAATATTGTACATTCTGACAACCCTGAACATTGAACAGGAAAACAGAGCAGATGCAGAAAATTACGCTTCTAAACTGATAGAATATTATCCCAAGGATCCAAATTACCAGCAATTGATAACTTTCCTGAACGAATTAAAATAAAGCTGACCTTCCTCCTGAAAAACCGCAAGCTAGGAAGCTTAAAAGACCAACCAACCATCACCCCAACACTAAACCAAATCTTACTCCTTTTGCTTCTTCTGAGCTAGTTTGATTATTTGAGAAATCTCTCTATACCTGAATCCTTGAAATCGCCAAAAAGCAGTAAAATCCTTCCAAAATAATTTAAAACCCTTATGGATTTACTCGCTCGAAATCCACTCTTCATGGGTAAAATAAAAGCATACGGTGAACATCCTGCCCAAATTGTAGATGGCATGCATTCATCAAT
>JAGLSB010000186.1 GCA_023135955.1 Bacteroidales bacterium
AAAAATAAAAAATAATTCAATTGAATCTAACAATAATAATGGTCACAGGTACTTGAGACAATTTATTGAAGGACCATACCGAAAATTATTATCCTTTTCATTGTCAAATAAAGTTAAGACACTATTTATTGCACTTATAGTTTTATTCGGGTCTCTGTTTATGATACAGTTTGTCGGATTTAGTTTATTTCCCAAAGCTGAAAAACCACAGTTTCTGATAAAAATACACTTGCCTAAAGGAACAAATCTTGATAAAACCAATATTGTGGTCGGTGAAGTTGAAGCTGTTTTAGATACAATTCCAGACATAAAATATTATGCATCCAATATCGGACACGGTAATCCACGTATCTATTATAACGTAATGTCAAAAAATTACATAAAAAACTATGGCGATATTTTTGTTTTTCTAAAAGAGTATGATAGCGAGAAATTTGATAATTTAATTTTACAATTACGAAAAACATTCAATAATTATCCGGGTGCCAGAATATATATTAAGGAATTCGAACAAGGAACCCCAATAGCTGCTCCGATAATGGTATACATTGAAGGCGATAATATTGAAGAGCTTAAAAAAATAGCTTCAGATGTTGAAAGTTATATTAAAAATGAGAATGGGACAATAAATATTGATAACGAATTAGCAAAATCACAAACCGACCTTTTTATTAATATCAATAAGGAAAAAGCTAATCTTTTCGGTGTACCGATACATGAAATTGATAAAACAATCAGAACAGCAATTACCGGAACGAGTATTTCGAAATTCCGGGATAAAGATGGTGAAGAGTTTAATATTGTAATAAGAATGGCATTTGAAGATAAAATTAAAATAAGTGATTTTGATAAAATATATGTAAAATCTATATCGGGTAAATTTATTCCTTTAAGGCAACTTGCATCCATTGAGTTTAATAAGGCACCAAGCTTGATAAGGCGCTACAACTTGAGCAGGACAGCCTTAATAACTGCTGATCTTGAAAAAGGAGCAAATCTCGATGAAATAATGGTGCCGGTAATTCAGAAGTTAAAGGATTATCCTTTCCCAAACGGCTATACATACCGAATCTCAGGAGAGTTAGAAAGCAGGGATGAAGCATTTGGAGGAATGAAAGTTGCAATGCTTATAGCTCTGATTTCAATATTCGCTGTTTTAGTTTTACAGTTCAAATCTTTCTCTCAGCCCTTAATAATTTTTACTTCAATACCTCTGGCTTTAATCGGTTCGATATGGGCCTTGTTTATCACAGGAAATTCTTTCTCCTTTGCGGCATTGATAGGTCTGCTAAGTCTAATCGGAATAGTGATAAATAACTCGATAATACTTGTCGATTACACAAATCGTCTCCGGGATGATGGTAAATCAATAATTGAAGCAATAAAAATTGCAGGTGAAACCCGGTTTACTCCAATCATCTTAACTACATTGACTACAATTGGTGGACTATTGCCATTAACCTTACGTGGAGGGTCAATGTGGGCTCCAATGGGCTGGACGATTATTGGAGGATTACTCGTATCAACCTTACTTACATTAATCATTGTGCCTGTTTTATATAATCTTTATTCAAGTAAAGCGAAATAATCAGGTCAAAATAAAGAAAGCTTTCCTATTCTATAACATCTTCTATAAAGCCTTGATTTTTCTAACTTTGAGCATCAAAAAAAAATAGGAATGCAAAAGTTAGTTTTATTAGGTGATGAAGCAATAGCACAAGGAGCTATTGATGCAGGTTTATCGGGGGTTTATGCATATCCCGGAACTCCTTCAACGGAGATAACAGAATACATTCAAGGATCAAAAGAAGCGATAGAGAAGGGAATCCATTCTGAATGGTCGGCCAATGAAAAGACTGCAATGGAGGCAGCTTTAGGTATGGCATATGCAGGTAAAAGAGCTATGGTATGCATGAAGCATGTTGGACTTAATGTTGCTGCAGATGCTTTTATTAATTCAGCTTTAACTGGTATAAATGGTGGATTAGTGGTTACAGTTGCTGATGATCCTTCAATGCACTCGTCTCAGAATGAGCAGGATAGTCGGTTTTATGGAAAATTTGCCATGATCCCCATACTGGAACCTGCAAATCAGCAGGAGGCATACAACATGATGTTCTATGCTTTTGAACTATCTGAAAAATATTCTATTCCGGTTATGTTAAGAATTACTACAAGAATGGCTCATTCAAGAGCAGTGGTAAATTTATCTGATAAACTTGAGGAGAATTCCCTTCATTTACCCAAAGATCTAAAACAATTTATTCTTTTACCTTCCATTGCAAGATTAAAATACGATGGGCTTCTAAAACATCAATCTGCGTTCACAGAAGAATCTGAAATGTCTCCCTTTAATACTTATTTAGATGGAAATGATAAATCTTTAGGTATTATCGTTTGCGGGTTGGCTTACAATTATTATATGGAAAATTCTATAAAAGCAAAGCTAAACTATCCAATATTAAAAATATCTCAATATCCTGCTCCGGTTGAACAAATAAAGAAGATAACTACTGAATGTGATGAACTACTAATTCTTGAGGAAGGATATCCAGTCCTGGAAGAGCAACTTAGAGGATTTTATAATGCGCCCCATAAAATAAGAGGCAGATTGGATGGGAGCCTTCCTATGGCAGGTGAACTTAATCCGAATCTGGTAGCAAAATCGTTAGGATTAGAGGATATTACCGGACCCGACATACCAAAAATAGTTGCAAAGAGACCTCCGGCCCTATGTAAGGGTTGTAGTCATGCCGATATGTACTTTGCTCTTAATGAAGCTATTGATAAATACGGCAAAGGACGGGTATTTTCTGATATTGGATGCTATACACTAGGTGCTTTGGATCCATACAATGCAATTTATTCCTGTGTAGATATGGGAGCTTCGGTAACTATGGCTAAAGGTGCTGCTGATGCAGGGCTAATTCCATCAGTTGCTGTTATTGGTGATTCTACATTTACTCATTCTGGAATTACTGGTTTATTGGATGCCGTAAATGAAAATTCACCTATAACCTTAATTATTTCGGATAACTCAACAACCGGGATGACAGGTGGACAAAAATCTGCAGCAACAGGTCGGCTGGAAAAAATTTGCATAGGAATTGGCGTTGAGGAAGATCATGTTATTATCATTGATCCCTTGAAAAAGAAACAAAGTATAAACGTAGAAATAATGACTAAAGAGTTTGAATATAAGGGAGTATCTGTAATAATTGCCCAAAGAGAATGTATTCAAACTCTCTTACGCAGAAAACAAATACAAAAATCAATCTAGCTCACACCAGTACTCCCGATGGCTATCGGGAAGCACACCAACACACTAATTCAATGAAATCAGACATAATACTAGCCGGAGTTGGAGGACAAGGAATCCTATCCATAGCCACAGTGATCGGTTTATCTGCCATGAATGAAAACCTTGAGGTTAAGCAAGCTGAAGTTCATGGAATGAGTCAGAGGGGAGGAGCTGTTCAGTCACATTTGAGGCTGTCTTCCGATTTTATTTCTTCCGATCTTATACCTAAAGGTGCTGCGGATCTGATAATATCTGTAGAGCCGATGGAAGTACTGCGGTATTTACCTTTTCTTTCAAAGAAGGGATGGATGGTAACAAATTCTTCACCTTTTATTAATATTCCCGATTATCCTGATTTGAAAGATGTTGAAAATGAAATTAAAAAAATCCCAAATCATATTATAATTGATGCCGACCAGATTGCTAAAGATCTTGGTTCTTCCAGGGCGTCTAATATAGTAATGCTTGGTGCTGCAGCTAATTTTATTGGACTGGAAAATCAAAGTTTTTTAGAAGGCATTAAGCAAATATTTACACGAAAAGGAGAATCTATTGTAGAAATGAATTATCAGGCTTTTGAAGCAGGTCAAAAAGCAGCTGATAGTTATTTGAAAGATAATAACTAACCAGTACCCTTCGACCCTTCGACCCTTCGACAAGCTCAGGGACCGCTGGCCCAGGAGGCGACCAGTAGCTATTAGCTGTTAGCTATTAGCTGTTAGCCATTAGC
>JAGLSB010000187.1 GCA_023135955.1 Bacteroidales bacterium
ACAGACATTACAGCATTAGAAACTCTTGCTGATGGAACAATTTATCTGGGTGATGTTGGAAATGTCGCTCAGGAGATAACAATTTCCGGAGATATTACAATGACCAATGCCGGAGTTACAACTATCGCAAACAACGCTGTTACTTACGGTAAAATGCAAGCAGTAAGCACAACTAGCAAGCTTCTTGGTAGTTCAGATGCTGCTAACCCAGTTACAGAAATCACTCTTGGTACCGGTCTATCGATGACAGGCACAACATTAAATGCGACAATTAATACATTTGCTAATCCAACAGCAACTATTGGATTAACCGCTACAAATGGAGTAGCAACAACAGCAATGCGCAGTGATGCAGCCCCTGCTCTATCTCAAGCGATTATACCTACCTGGACAGGAGCTCATACCTTTTCTGCACTCGGCACCTTTAATGCTGGAATTACAGTCACAGGTGGAGCCATAAACTTAAATAATGACGCAACTGCAAATGACGTAAATATAGGAACCTCAACTAATACAGGTACAGTTACTATAGGTGGCACAGCTGCTCAGACAATTGATATTGGAAGCGGAGCTGCTGCCAAAACAGTTACATTGGGTAGCGATAATACAACCAGTACAACAACAATTGAAGCTGGCTCAGGTGGATTAGATTTAGGAGCATCAGCTGTAGCTAAAACAATTACAATTGGTAACACTACTGGAGCCACTGCTGTAAATATTAAAGCCGGTACAGGAACTTCAACATTTGAAACTACTGGAGCAGGTACTTTGGTAATTGGAGGTGCAGCCTCAACAGGAGCCCTCACACTTGGTTCTTCATCAAATACTCAAACAGTAAACATCGGAACCGGAGCGGCAGCTGCAACGGTAAATATCGCAACAGGCGATGCTGCGGGAGATGTTATTATTGGAGATAATACTGGCTCAGCATCAAGTTCAGTACAAATTAATGGCGCTACAACAATTAATGGGGCATTTAATCTATGTATAGACAATAGCGTTGGTGGCAATGATACATATACTGCAACCAATACTACTATAACCACTTTGGTTCCCGGCCTAGTGATTTTATTTAGTCCCCTAACCAATAATAATTTTGCATGTACTTTGAACTTAAATGGGACGGGGGCTCTAGCTATTACAATTCAAGATGGATCAGATCCGGCTAATAATGATTTGCAGGCAAATGGATACCAATTTTTAGTATATACCGGAACAACCTGGATGCTTATAAGTACTTTTTAATTGGTAATTAATATAATAGTAAATAAGAAATTACAATTAGCAACCTGAACCTTATTTTATAAATAAAATGAAAAATATGAAGACTACTTTAATAGCATTTTCTACACTACTGCTAACAATTAACATTTCTGCACAGCAACAACCAGCAGAATTAAGTTCTCCCTTCGACACCCTACAATACAGCCTCGGTGTATTTGTAGGACAATGGTTAACTAATAACAGTTTTACTGTTACGAATATAGAATTGTTTAATCGTGGAATGAGTGATATTCTACAGAATAATCCTCGTGCAATTACCGATTCTACCATAGCACCATTAATTGCATCATACCAACTCTCCACTCAAAATGAAAAAAGCCGGCAAATGGAAACACAGCTATTTGATGAGCTGAGAGGCAAAGCAGGAGTTGGAGCGCTACCCAATGGAGTCCATTATATGGTTATGAATGCCGGAAGCGGAATTCGTCCGACAGCAAATGATTCAATTGTAATAAACGCTATTGGAGTGTTTCCTGATGGGACCCTTTTTGAAGACACTTATCAAAAAGGACAACCAATCAATATTATAACATCTAATTTAATTCCAGGATTAAACGAAGCAATACAATTAATGCCAGAAGGTTCGAAATGGAGAATTTTTATTCCCTCAGCTCTGGCTTATGGTACAGCAGGTATACCCGATCTAATACCGCCAAACACAGCTTTGGTTTTCGAAATTACATTGGAACGCGTAAAAGTGAATATAGAATGAAAAGTTTGAAAATATTAGTGTTAGAAACAAATTGGTTGAAAACCAAAAGAGGTAAGAAAAAGCAATATGGATAAAAACGAAGCTATAAACAAAGTGGCACAATATAAAGTGTTGGTTGATAAACATTTCAATGTTGAAAATATTATTCTTTTTGGTTCCTATGCAAAAGGCGATCAAAAGGAGGACAGTGATATTGATGTAGCGATAGTTGTTAATTCAATTGAAACTGATTTTTTCACCTATGCACCATTATTATGGAAACTAAGAAGAGAAATTGATGACAGGATTGAACCTATATTGATTGAAAAAAATAAAGATGAAAGTGGTTTTTTAAAAGAAATTTTTAGAACCGGATTAATTATTAAGTAAAAAGTAAAATAGAATATCGAATATCAAATTAATGAAAATAAAAGAACGACATAAATTATTTCGGCAAATCATGTGGGATTATGACATTTCTCCGGTTGAAGTTGAAAAAGTTTTACAAGCTAAAAAAGATACTGTTGGCCACTATAATAAGCAAACAATATTTATTAAACTCCTGGAAAGTTATTCATGGTTTACTATGCTGCAATTGTTTTCTCCACAAGAACTCAGGCAATTGCTCTCAGATGATGTTGTTAAGAAATTAAGATTTAAATCTTTAAGGAAAAAATATGAATTTGTACAAAAAAGACTACAAAAACTTGTACCTGTTACAGAATAGTTTTCTTGACTGGTGGGGGGCATTTGGCTTAGCATTTTATCTCACCGGAGGAACTGCTTTGGGTCGTTTTTACCTAAATCATAGGTATAGTGAAGACTTAGACTTTTTTGTGAATGCCGACCCTAATTTTTCAAAGCATATTCTATTCATTAAAAACGAATTACAAAGTAAATTTAATACTGATATCACTAAAACTATTGTAACTGAAGAATTTGCTCGTTTTTTTATTGATGATAAGGACACATTTTTAAAAGTGGAATTTGTAAACGATGTGGCATATAGACCTGACAATCCTATTAAAAACAGTTTAGGTAAAATTGACACCGTGACAAATATTTTATCAAATAAACTAACTGCCATTGTTGGAAGAGATGAACCGAAAGATATTTTTGATATCGTAACTATAGCAACAAATTATTCATTTAACTGGCAGGTGATATTTAACTATGCCAAAGAAAAAGCAATGATAAATGAAATTGATGTTGAACAACGACTGTTTACTTTTCCAGTAAAAATGCTTCTGAATGTAGATTGGTTAAATAAACCCTTAGATATTAAATTTTTTGAATCACAAATTAGAAAAATTGCTGATGATTTTATTTTAGGAAAAAATAATTCATTAGGATCAAATAAAATAAAAATTGAAAATGCGAAAATCCTGCCCTGGCAAGGATAAACATGTAAAACAAAAATAAAAATCTAAAGACTATTGAATATTAGAGTTGTAAAATAAGAATGCAAAACAGAAATAACCATACAAAGATCCCCCTCCACAGGACATTCCAATCTCTCAAAAAGATTGCAATCGCCCTGTGCTTTTCTTTGTTGTTATTTCTTCCTAATATTCTAAAAGCACAGGTCATAACTAATGAAGGTGCCGCTATTACTGTTACCTCCGGAGCTGTTGTTGGGAGCGATACTCTAATAAACACTGCGGGTATTATTGGTAATGAGGGTATTATCAATCTTCAAAATGATTATATAAATATTGGTATTACTGGTGGTGATGGTGATTATAACATAGGCGGTAACTGGACAAATACCGGTGTTTTTAATCGCGACAATAGTACCGTACAATTTAACGGTAATAAAATTCAAAGAATTTCGGATAGTGGAGATACAATTTTTTATAACCTTATCATCAATAATTCCGG
>JAGLSB010000188.1 GCA_023135955.1 Bacteroidales bacterium
GAGGTAATATCCTCGCTTCCCTTCAAAATTTAATTCAAATTGATTAACAGATTTTTTTTCTTCGGAAAGTATAGTTTTACCAGTAAGATCTATAACTTTTACGACTATATCTGTTGGAGCCCCTCCAAGTGAAATTGTTATCCAATCATGAGTAGGGTTTGGATAGTAGTGGAGAGAGCTGCCAAACCCGTTTTCTATTAAGTTACCTATTGGGTCAATAATAGAAGTTGTGTCACGGAAAAAAGTATAATATTTTGCAATAAAAAGATCTCTTTTATCAATTGCATTAGATATTATCTGCTCGTTTACTGTTGAATCTGGATCTAAATCGAGAGTTTCTAAGAAGTTACCAGCTATATAAAAAGTACTATCAAGCATGTACGACTCTCCAAAGTTTGCGGAATTAGAGCATTCTAATACATCAACATATACTAACTCTCCGTTTAAAGAATTGTATTTTGCCAGGTATATATCACTATTTGCTACGGGTGAATACGAATCGTCGTAGCTTGTATGAGTATTAAAACTTATAGATGTATTTAATGAACCCAAAATCATGACCTGGTCATCGGTTCCTAAATGGATACTATTAGCCTGGATATTTGAGCTTGCACCATGTCCTATCTTTTTTACAAATTGCAAATTTGCCGAGTTATCGTATTTTGCTGTAAAAATAGTTTTGGTGTTGAAGTTAGGATATAAGATTCCTGTTGTTTGACTTATTAAATCGAAAGCTATTTCCTTATCGAAAAAACCGGTAATATAAATATCCCCAGTAGTACTTGTAGTTAAATCAATTATATTACCCGAATTAATTGACCCAAGGCTATATGCCCAGTTTAGCGACAAATCGGAAGTATTATATTGTGCAAAAAAACGTGATTGAAATTGATTTAGTATTACAGGATTAGCTAAATCAGGATTCATATTTAAATCTCTTGTCCAAACTGGATTATAGATTCCATAAATTATAAGATGACCTAAATTATCTACCCAGATATTTCCTCCATATTCATCTTTTATTGTACCAAAATTAAAAGCAAAGCTTGGATATATGTTTCCTATAGAATCATACTTTGCCAGGAAATTATCATTCAAACCAATAGATGTAAATGTAGTGTTTGCCTCTCCTCCATTAGCATCGAAACCTTCGGCTGTAAAAGAGAAAGAACCTAAAAGGTAAATATTTTTATCATTATCCATTGCAAATGATGCAGTCTCTACAGCATCCTCAGTTAATCTGAAATGGCTATTATAGTTTCCATTCTTATCAATTTTAAGAGCATACACCTGACCCGTATCCGATACAAGCTGTGTCCCTATTCCGGGATCTAAATCTACAGTACCATTTATCCGACATAGTACGAAAGTTGTTCCATCTTCATATACTTTTATTGATTGTGGTTTTATGTAAGGTGCTTGTAATATAAGGCTATCGCTACTTAGGCCCCATCTTAATTGACCCGAGGAAGTGTAAGATGCAACAAAACTACCTGGATCGAATTGCTTATCGGTATAAATCATATTTACATTTACACCTGGATCTATATCTAACGAATCGTAGAAATCACCAATTATTGTTACATTTCCGTTTAGGTCAGCCTCAATTTCCCAAACTGTAAGATCTTCATTATCAGTTATAGTAAAAGATTGATCATAATTCTGGGCATTAATTATAAATGATATGCCAAAAATCAGACTGATTGCAAATAGTATTTTCATGTGTGAAATTTATTATTAATAATTATACAATATATTTTTTAACTTATAAGCAGCCATAGTGATGAATAATATAAGTTTAACTATTATTATATTAAACATTCTAATTGAAGAAAGATTCTTCCATTCTTCCATTCTATCATCTATAAACAAAAATGTATCCCATTCGCTATTGACATTCCAACCTTCATCACTGCCACTATTATACCCTTTCTCTCATTTTCCTCAATCCCCCAACCTCTCCTTCAACCTAATCAAACTCTCTACAAAATAATAATCTGCATAAGTAAGGGGCACATCCACTTCACTGTCTTTATTCAAATTACCAACTGAATGCTTCAGAATAAAATTACCATTTTCTCCAGCCTCTGCCCTATAGTTTGTTGCCAGTGAATAAATCATTGTTTTAGCAGTGTTAAATAATTCCTCTGATAAATCTGTCTCAGCATAATCAGATAATTCAAGTAAAGCTGAAGCTATAATTGCACCTGCAGAGGCATCTCTCTTTGCATCAGGAATATTTGGAGCATTGAAATCCCAATAAGGAATTTTATCTTCGGGAAGATTAGGATGATTCA
>JAGLSB010000189.1 GCA_023135955.1 Bacteroidales bacterium
TATTTTCGTCTTTGTCTTGTTTAAAATGTATGGGCCATGTCCGGAAAAACTCAGGAAGGAATATCTTTAAAATGAGTACTTCTTCCAAATCACTGGACCATTTGCTCTATTATTTTTCTACTCCCTACATAAACCATACAATACATTTATTAATCTTCTCTCCTTTTTGTTACCCCTTTTTCGTAGTTTTTTTTATTTTTCTTTTAAAATAAGGGGCAAGCTTTTGGTTATAAGCACAATAAATAAATTTGGTCAGGACAATAACCATACTTAAATTTTCTATGGAAGAAAGTAAAATACAATGCTTATTCAAACTTGTCTTACCTTTTCTTACAGCCAGGTATTGAATCATTAATCTGAAAAATAATTCTCAGGCAAAATTGTTAAAGTCAGGAATGACAAAATAATCTTATGCTAGTTTCATATTCTGTTGAACTTAAAAAGTCACAGATTCTTAAATCCTAATTCTTCATTATCTGTAAATATTGTGCTTGTTCCACGGGTAAAATCTTGAAAATTATCTCTACGACTGATTTTTTATATCATAAGAATGATTTCTTTCCTCTTTTATATTATTTCTAATAATGACAGGATTCAATATTTCTTAATTTTATCATAACAAAAACTGAAAATAATTATTAAGCTAAATTTTAAAAAATGAAGAAGTTATTACCTTTTCTCCTGACATTAATGATTACTCTTTTTTTTCAATCTTGTCAAACAACAAATGATCAGGAGTCTGAATCCGGAAAACCCGAAGCCTTTATTGCTACAGTAGAATCTTTGCAAAACTATAAGACTCCCGATTGGTTCCGCGATGCCAAATTCGGTATTTACATGCATTGGGGCGCATATTCTGTTGCCGAAATGGGCGAATGGTATGCCAGAAACTTATACCTGGAAGGAACCAAAGACTATGAGCATCATGTAAAGACTTATGGCCATCCATCAGAATTCGGATACAAGGACTTTATCCCATTGTGGAAAGCAGAAAATTTTGATCCTGATAAACTAGTTGGTCTATTTAAGGAATCTGGCGCAAAATACTTTGCTCCATGTGCCGTTCATCACGATAATTTTGATCTGTGGGATTCAAAGCATCACAGATTTAATGCTGTAAACATGGGCCCTGAAATGGATCTCATTGGTATGTGGAAAGAAGCTACATTAAAACACGGACTCAAATTTGGTGTTACTACTCACCTATCGAGATCATATAGCTGGATTAACACTTCAAAACTTTCTGATAAAGAAGGTCCGCTTGCAGGAGTGCCTTATGATGGAAATGACCCGGAGTGGGAGGAGTTATATCATGAAAAGCATGATGACATTCACCAAAGAGCACCATACGAAACACCTGTTGAGTGGAGGGAGCTATGGGCAAATAGGATAAAAGATCTGATTGATAACTACCAGCCCGATCATTTATATTTTGACTGCGCTGTTCCTTTCCGTGGCGAAGATAAAGGGAAAACAGGTATGGATGTAATTGCTCACTATTATAATAAGAGCATGGAAAGAAATGACGGAAAACTTGAATCAGTAATGTGCATCAAAGAAAGACCCTGGCAAGGACTTTATGCTGATGGTTTGGCTACTCTCGATTTTGAGCGGGGAAAGGCTAACGACATCCGCAAAGATCCATGGCAGACAGATGATTCTTTAGGTCCATGGGGATACAGGGCAGGTGCCGATTATATGACTACCAATGCCCTGGTTGACAAATTCATCGATATAGTAAGTAAAAACGGAAATCTGTTGCTTAATGTTCCCATCAAGGCAGACGGAACCCTCGATGAGCAAACCACAAGCATACTCGAAGAAATGGGAGAATGGATGGCTATTAACGGTGAAGGAATTTATGGCACTCGTCCTTTTTATATGTTTGGCGAAGGTCCGACCAATGAAATACCTCATAAAGTTATAGAATCACCTTATACAAAGAAAGACATAAGATATACAACCAAAGATGGTGTTTTATATGCATTTGTTCTTGACTGGCCTGGAAAAGGAAAAACTGTTCTGTGCGAACATCTTGCTCCAATGAATACCAGAATAGGAACGATTTCAAATGTTACTATGCTGGGTTATGATGGCGAATTAAAATGGGAGCAACATCCTAATGGTTTGATGGTTGATATGCCGGAGAAAGCGCCTAATGCTAATGCTATTGGGTTGAAGATTTCATTTGAGGGAGGAGTATGGAGTGTGAGGGAGGAGTATGGAGTGTGAGGGAAGAGGATGGAGTGTGAGGGAGGAGGATGGAGTGTGAGGGAAGAGTTCGGAGGGTGAGGGAAGAGTTCGGAGGGTGAGTACGGAGGGTGATCAGATGTTACTATATACCGAGAGTGTTCAAATATATATACCAGTTTTTTAGGACTTTAGATTAATAAATGAAAGCTACAATAACAGCATGTGCTATAGCTTCTCTTCTGATAAATGCATCTTGCAATGTTACAGAACCGGAAAGCTCAAAACCTAATGTTATTCTCATTTTAACTGATGATCAGGGCTATTCACATCTTGGAGCAACGGGTCATCCTGACCTAAAAACCCCAAACATTGACAAGTTTGCAGAAGATGCGGTACGGCTTACCAATTTCCATCAGGAATTATTGTCTGCTCCTTCAAGGGCATCATTATTAACAGGCAGGTACTCTGCAAGAACCGGAACCTGGCGAACCAGTGCCGGCAGGGCTATTATGCGAACGGAAGAAACAACTATAGCGGAGCTCTTAAAAGCTCATGGATATAAAACAGCTCATTTCGGAAAATGGCATCTTGGAGATAATTATCCATTTCGATCTGAAGATCAAGGATTTGACGAAGTTGTTACTCATAAGGCTGGTGGTGTGGGACAAATATCCGATTATTGGGGAAATGATTATTTCGATGACAGCTATTATCATAATGGAGTACTTAAGAAATTTGATGGTTACTGTGCAGATGTATGGTTTAATGAAGCAAGGCGATATATTAAAGAGGTAAAGAGTCAGCCTTTCTTTATTTATATTGCATCAAACACACCCCATTCTCCCTATAATGTTGCTCCAGAATACGTTCAACCTTATCTTGATATGGGCATTCCGAAAAAGACTGCACAATTTTATGGAATGATAGCCAATCTGGATGAGAACTTTGGAAGATTATTAAGTTTTCTGGATGAAGAAGCTCTAAGCGATAATACCATTGTCATTTTCACTACTGATGATGGAGGATCCGGGGGATCTTTTGAAACTCATGATGGAAGTGTCAATGGTTTTCCATTAAATGGCTTTAATGCTGGTTTACGAGGAAGAAAAGCATCTGTTTATGAAGGCGGTCACAAAACATTCTTCTTTATGCGATGGCCGGATGGGAATATTGCTGGAGGTAAAAACATTGGAGGGCTTACTGCCGGATGGGATATATTTCCAACTCTGGCCGATCTATGTCAAATAGAAGTACCCGCAGAACTTAAACTGGACGGCAAATCTCTTAAACCATTACTGGATGAAACTCATTCTGTAGATTGGGAAGATCGTAGCTTATTTATTCAATTACATGGTGGGGTTGGTTTACGACATATAGAAAATGCTCCACATCACTATCTGGAATCAGCTGTTTTAAAAGGTGACTGGCGTTTAATAAATGGCAAGGAGTTATATAATTTAAGTGAGGATTTACTTCAGGAGAACAATATTGCTGATAGTCGCCCTGAAATAGTTGACCAATTAAAAAAGGAATATTTGCAATGGTTTAATACCACAACAACAAATATGAATGAAGCCAGCAGGATAGTTATTGGCTCAGATCAAGCCAATCCTGTTGAATTAAGCACCCAGGATTCTTATACTTTTAATACAAACTCCGCAAGTTCTGTTGGAAGTGTATTAAAGCTAAGTCAACTTTTTGGCCCCTGGAAAATTCATGTGGAAGAAGATGGTGAATACAATATAAAAGTTTCCAGATATCCGGTATATACGAATAATCCAATTGGGTTTAATGTTTCAACGGGAAAATCAGATCTAATAGTAGACAAGGTTAGAATTATGGCCGGTGAAACGGTGACGGTAAAAACAGCAGAGTCGAATGATTCATATATAGACTTTAATCTCAATCTTAAAAGGGGAGATATGGATTTTCAGGCTTGGTTTATCGATATCAACAAAGAGGAATATCCAGCATATTTTGTTCTGGTTGAAAAGCTATAATAAATAATTTAATGACAATATAAAAATCAAGGAAGGTATATGAAAAAAGTATTTTTTCTTCTCATCAAGCTAGTAATAATTATAAATGTTAATGGTCAAAATTATTATGTTTCCGCGGAGGGTTCAGATTCTAACCCCGGGACAATTCAAGAGCCTTTTAAAACAATTCAATATGC
>JAGLSB010000019.1 GCA_023135955.1 Bacteroidales bacterium
TCGGAGGTCTATAGACCTCCGAGGTTTAAAATAAGAACTAACAGGTAATCAATAAGATAATACATAGCGATCCATATTTAACCCATCATTCTCCAACACAATTAATGAAGAATCATCAACAAATTCGTAAAATCGATCCTACGACACAATAATTTCTTTGATAAATACAATCGTGATATATCCTGAAACAATAAACTTCAGGATTACTCCAGTCAGGAATCCAATAAAACTGCCAAAAGCAGCCCGCAAACTAGACTTTTCATCTTTTCCTGCAATTATTTCACCGATAAATGCACCCAGAAAAGGTCCGATTATCAGTCCAAAAGGGGCAAAAAATAATCCTGCTACCAATCCAAGTCCAGCTCCCCAGGTTCCGGTTCTTGATCCCCCAAACTTTTTGGTACCCCATATAGGAACAATGTAATCCAATACTGTAACTAAAACAGCAGCACCAGCTAAATACCAGAGGTTTGTATCAAAATCATCCAATTTACCAGCCTCCACAAAATTAGTGTATTTCAAGAGCAAAAGTCCTGCAAAACTTACCGGTGGGCCAGGAATTATTGGCAGAATACAACCAGCAAGTCCTAATATAATTAATATAATGGCAAAGATTAAGATTAGAATTTCGGGCATAATTTTAATATTTGTTGCAAGATAAAAATTAAGCGGGAATCTTAAGGGATTATTTTAAATGAACATGTTTATAACTTAAATTTTTTGCTTTAATCATATCACCGGATAGTTTATGATTCTTTTTTCCCTGGCAATTGCAGTTAATTCCACATCCTGAATGATAATTCTTTTTAAAATTCACCACAAATCTTATTAATGAAACCAAACTATACAGAATGGCTGAACTAAAGATTCCAAAAGCTAGATATTCTTGTATCATATCAATTAATTATTAATAAACCTACCCGGTATACCAGAAATGAAAATGACCAGGCGAGAATTGATGTGTAAACTACTATTAAAACAGGCCAGACTAATGAAGCAGATTCCTTTGCAATAGTTGCGATTACAGCAACACATGGGAAATATATCAGGATAAACATTAAAAAAGCTAGTGCGACTGCAGGATTGTAAGTTTTCTGACCAGTTTTATCCCCATTTTCGTAAACATCATTTTTTAACCTTTCTCTGAGATCTGGATTTTCACCCTCATCTTCATATAAAACAGCTATCGTACTTACAACAATTTCTTTTCCGGGAATACCTGCAAGTATGCTAACAGTCATTTTCCAATCAAATCCCAATGGATTCATAACAGGTTGAATGAATTTCCCAAATCGCTCTAAGTATGAGTATTCTTTTTTGGATGACTGAGAATTGATAGAAGTATTTTCAATCGCATGTCCATTATTAGAAGTAAGTTTTGAATTCTGAGGATAATAGTTGAGTCCCCATATAATAATGGTCGCAATTAATATAACTCCACCTATTTTTTTAATGTATTCAAATGATTTTTCCCACATATGTCTGGAAACATTTCTCAATGTAGGCATACGATAAGGAGGTAGTTCCATCACAAAAGGTGAGTCATCCTTTTTAAAAAATACATTCTTGAATAATATAGCAGATCCAACAGCAAGAATAATACCTGTGAGATACATTCCAAATAGTACTGTGCCCTGGTAGGAAGGGAAAAAAGCACCGATAATTAAGATATATACAGGTAATCGGGCACTACACGACATGAAAGGTAAAATCAACATGGT
The DNA here is from genome assembly GCA_023135955.1 of Bacteroidales bacterium. Classification (GTDB taxonomy): domain Bacteria; phylum Bacteroidota; class Bacteroidia; order Bacteroidales; genus JAGLSB01. The sequence goes on from JAGLSB010000019.1 coordinate 1,722, forward strand.
TAATAAACGATTACTCCGACTTTCAATTATACGTGTTGAGAGTATGGCAGGCACATTACATCCAAAACCCATTATAAGTGGAATAAATGACTTGCCATGCAAACCTATCTTATGCATTAATTTATCCATAATGAAGGCAGCCCTTGACATATACCCGGAATCTTCAAGGAAAGAGATGAATAGAAATAAGATCATTATATTGGGAAGAAAGACAATAACTCCTCCTACTCCTCCAATTATACCACTTGTTACCAGACTCTGGAAATCACCAGCAGGGATCCAAACTTCTGCTTTCGAGATTAACCAGACGATAGCCTGATTTATCCATTCAGTAGGAATCTGTCCAATCTTAAATGTAGCAATAAACATAAACCATAAGAATGCAAAAAAGAGTGGAAGCCCTAAGAATTTATTTGTTAAAAGACTATCAATTTTTTCTGAATGATTTTTTATTTCGCTTTTTACAGAAATGAGAGTTTCTTTAAGAGCGCCAAAAATAAATCCAAAGCGGGCATCAGTAATTAGAGATTCCGACGATTCTCCATATTTATTTCTTAGATCTTTCTTTTCATAATCAGCAACTTCCAGTATTTCAGATGAGTTAGAGCATTGACCTATTATATTCTTAATTTCTTTATCTCCTTCAAGAATTTTAATCGATATGAAACGTGCGCAAAATCTGGCTGTTATATGAAAATTCTCCTTCCTGTGAATAATCCCCCTAACTTTTTCTAATGAATTTTCAACATCTTGTCCATAATTTATGTGAATCTTTTTTCTATCTTTTTCTTCTTGTTTGTATTTTGATATGATTGTATCAAACAATAATGCAAGACCCTTACCTTTAGCACCGACTGTAGGAACAACTGGTATTCCAACCAGTTGTGAGAATGCTTGATGGTCAAATTTTGCTTCACTCTTCTTAAATTCATCATAGAAATTAAGAGC
>JAGLSB010000190.1 GCA_023135955.1 Bacteroidales bacterium
GTACTAGTCCCGATACTTCGGGGTTGCTGGTTACTTAGAATATTTAATCTTTATCTAAGATTCTATTTAAAGAAAATCACTTAACTTTAAATTATAATATTTCAAGCTACTGTGCCAATTACAAACTAATCTTCTAAGTATGAAAACGAACAAGATCTTATTGAGCATTGCTTTTTTTATTCTGTCATTATCTGTATTCGCACAAGTTAAAAACATCGAAAACCCATATATTATAGCTACATATGAATGTGGAGGTATTTATTGGAAGCAAAATGATAACGGGGATTGTAAAATACGCTACAAAGAAGCAACAAATGGAATATGGAAACATGGACTTGATTTGGTATACGATTCTCGCGATAGGGAATATCGTGGAAGCATCGTAGGATTACTTCCAAATACTGAATATTTGGTTGAATTGTCTACTTCGGATGCAAAAGCTCAATTGAAGTTTAATACCAGAAACGACAAGTTTCCAATTGGAAAAACTACTTTTCTACCAATTGGAGAATCGGATAAACCCATTGTGATTACCGAATCAGGAACTCCCGATGCCTATCACTTAATAACAGTTCCGGAAAACTCCAGATCAGTTTTAGACCTTAGAAATGTATATGATTATGGAATTAAAATTGATGCAGACTATGTTATAATTAGTGGTATTGAAATTAGAAACCCTGCAATTCACGGGATATATATAAATCAGGAAAGACATGATATTGTTATTGAACAATGTCATATTACATTTTGGGGAAGGCTTGGTGGACCACGTACATATGGTAATCATGAGGGAAGCATGGACAGCGGGATTTATGGCGATAAAGCTTGTTATAACATTACTATTCAACGAAACCTGATTGAAAATCCACGCGGTGCATCAAATGATTGGGAAACAGGACATCCTTCGGGCCCGCAGGGTATATCGTTTAACCAAAGCAATGGAGGAAACGTGATTAGATACAATGATATCTTATCAACTGAGGATCATGGTTTTAATGATGCTATTGGTGGCGGACGTAATTTTTCATGGGAAGGAAACATGAACCGCGATTCGGATATTTATGGGAATATTATTCGTAGTGTATGGGACGATGCTATCGAGTGTGAAGGAGCCAACATGAACGTGAGAATTTGGGGTAATTATACACATCGCTATTTCAATGCTATTGCGATAGCTTGTACCTCAAAAGGTCCTCTATATATTTATAAAAATGTACTTGGCGAAAGCAGAAAGGGCCAAAGTAATAATCAGGGGGGATCAATTATTAAAATTGGCGAAAGAAATGAATTTGGTGGCGGAAGAAAATATGTATTTCACAATACTGCATTACAACCTAATGGGGCAGTCAATGCTTTTTCTTCACATGTTAACCCCAACTGTGTAACCCGAAATAATATTTTTGATGTTTCAGGGAGATTTGCCTCCAATAAAGAAAAAGAACCAATAAGTGATTATGACTATGATTATTTTTCAGGAAATTCTTATGGTTTAGAAAAGGAACCAAATGCTATAGAATTTGGCACAACTCCTTCCGGAACCATGCTATACGTTGCCTCATACAAGTTGGAGTTCTACCCGCGGCTTTGGATTAATAGCATTATCTGGGGTAAACAACCCATTAATTATGGAGATAAAACCCTTATCATTACTGATCCTGTAGTACAAATAAAAAATCCCTTAATTGACTCAGGGGTTTTACTGCCCGGATTTAATGATGATTTCGAAGGTCAGGCACCAGATTTAGGAGCTTTTGAAGTAGGCGCCCTTCCTTTGGAGTTTGGAAGACGAGCTTATCTGAATTTTCATGAAAGCTGGGCTCCATGGGAAAAGTTTTGAGAAGACTTAAATTAGGAAAAAGCAACAGAAGTTCCACAACAATTTTTTAAATAAAATAATCCGGTTAACTTCACATTCTATAATTATTTCAACTTACTTTTTATTCAAAATACAATGAAAACTTCAAACTCAAAGCTAATTCTTGCAATATCTACAACAGGATTTCTAATTTCAGGCGCTTCATGCAATCAGGCTGAAAAATCTCAGGAATTACCTAATATTCTTTGGATAACCAGTGAGGATAATAGTCCGTTTTTAGCCTGTTATGGCGATAGTTTTGCTGTAACCCCAAACTTAGACAAGTTGGCTTCAGAAGGATATATATATACTCATGCTTACGCAAATGCTCCTGTGAGTGCTCCAGCCAGAAATACAATTATTACTGGTGTTTATGCAAATTCTGGTGGTAATCAACATATGAGAAGCCAATATCAGCACTCAGAACAAATAACAATGTATCCTGAGTTCCTTAAAGAGATTGGATATTATTGCACAAACAATAGCAAAACTGATTATAATACAAATTCCAGTGACACCTTATGGGCCGAATCGAGCAAGAATGCTCATTACAAAAACCGTAGTGAAGGACAGCCATTCTTCGCAATTTTTAATCATACAGTAAGCCATGAGAGTTCCATTCATAAATATACACCAACAGAAGATCTTATTCATGATCCGGCAAAAGTAAAACTACCGCCTTACCATCCTGACACTCCTGAAATGCGACATGATTGGGCTCAATATTACGACAAGATTACAGAATTAGATACTCAGGTTGGTGAATTACTTAAGGAACTCGAAGAAAGCGGTGAAGCAGAAAATACAATAATTTTCTATTATGGGGATCATGGTGGTGTGCTTGGAAGAAGCAAAAGATTTGTTTATGAATCGGGTACCCGGGTGCCATTCATTGTAAGTATTCCAGAAAAATATAAACATCTTAGGCCTGCAAAAAAAGTTGGAACGGAAATAAACAGACTTATTAGTTTCGTTGACCTTGCCCCCACTTTGCTTAGTCTTACCGGTATTGAAATTCCCGATTTTATGCAGGGAAATGCATTTATAGGCAATCAAAAAACGGAGGACCCTGAGTATGCTTACATGTTCAGAGGGAGAATGGATGAAAGATATGATATGTCGAGAGCAATCAGAGATAGCAAATTCAGATATATCCGTAATTATGTACCATACAGAATTTATGGTCAGCGAATCGAATACCTCTGGAGGGCTCCAAATGTGGGCTCCTGGGAGAATGCCTATCTGAATGGTGAATGTAATGAAATACAAAGTAGATTCTGGAATACAAAACCTGTAGAAGAGTTATACGACACAGAAAATGATCCGTGGGAAGTAAATAATCTGGCAACAAATCCTGAATATGGAGAGGTTCTTGAGAGGATGAGAAAAGCTAACAAGGATTGGATCCTAAGTATTGATGATACAGGCTTCATTCCTGAAGCAGAATTGAGCAGAATATCGGAAACTGAATCTATGTACGACTATATGCGTTCAGGAAAAGTAAATCTTCCTGAAATTGTTGAAGCAGCTGAAACCTCAACTATGGGAAATGTAGAGAACTTGAGTTCCATACTTGAATATTTAAATAATAAAGAAGCTTCCGTTCGATTTTGGGGAGTAACTGGATTACTAATACTTGGAGAAGAAGCGAGATCGGCCATTCCTGAATTAAAAAATTTATTAACAGACAATTCCGGCGATGTTGTCAGTCTGGCTTGCGAAGCTCTTTATTTCCTTGGTGAAAAAGATTTAGCCAAAAAAGGACTTATTACTGTTTTGAAAAGCGACAATGCCTATGCAAGGAACCGGGCATTGAATACTATTGATTACATTGGTGAAGACTCTGAGGGAATTATTGAAGCGGTTCATGATGTATTAAGAAATAGTGAAAACATCGACAGAAAGAATTATGATATCCGTATGGTATGGTGGTTACTCGAGAAATGGGGCGTTCAGGTAGAATCCTGATGTTGGTATATGGATCAGTCATTATAAGGATGGTAACTGGTCCATTCCTGTTGAAGTAGCAAACGGTGTGCAGAATGAAGATAAACGATTCCCAACTGGAATCCGGTTCTTTTATAATACCGGCTCAGAAATAAAATTATATTATAAAGTAGGAC
>JAGLSB010000191.1 GCA_023135955.1 Bacteroidales bacterium
ACGGACAGTTCAGAACTCCAAGGCATATCATTCAAATGATGGTGGAGTTGGGAAATCCTAATTTGGGAGAAAAAATTGGAGATCCTGCCTGCGGTACCGGTGGTTTTTTACTGGCAGCCTATCAAAATATCCTCACACAATATACCAGTGAAGAACGTAAATTTACCGACGAAAACGGATTCTTAAAGGGGACACATGCTGATAAGCTTAGCAATGAAAAACTGTGGAAACAGCTTAAGGAGAATAGCTTCTTTGGTTACAACTTTGATAATACCACGGTAAGAATTGGATTAATGAATCTTATTCTCCACGGCATTACCATACCAAATATTGATTTAGTTGATACCCTCAGTAAAAATTACAACGAAAACGGCAAATATGACCTTATCCTTGCCAATCCACCTTTTAAGGGAAGTATAGACAAAGGGGACATCAATGAGGACTTTAAATTAGGCACTACCAAAACAGAATTATTATTTCTGAATAGAATCTACCTTTCTTTAAAAATGGGAGGAAGAGCAGCTGTAATTGTTCCTGACGGGGTTTTGTTTGGTTCAAGAAAAGCCCACAAGGAAGCCCGGGAAATACTGATAGATGAATGCGAATTGCAGGGAGTTATTTCCATGCCAAGTGGCGTATTTAAACCTTATGCCGGAGTAAGCACAGCGGTATTGATCTTTGTGAAAGGCGGAAAAACAGAGAATGTATGGTTTTACGATATGGAATCGGATGGATATACCCTGGATGACAAAAGAGATAAAACCGAAGCCAACGATATTCCGGAAATAGTAACACAATGGGGAGAAAGAAATAAAAACAATAATGAAGATCGAAAAGCTAAACATTTCTTTGTCCCGGTGGAGGAGATAAAAGAGAATGGCTATGATTTAAGTATAAATCGGTATAAGGAGATTGTTTATGAGGAGGTTGAATATAATAAACCAAAGATAATTTTGGATGATATTAGAAGATTGGGAGCGGAAAGGAACGATGCACTAACAATGTTGGAAGAATTATTGAGATGAGTAATCAGGAGAAAATAGGGGATATATTTGAGTTTATTAGAAATGGAGCCTCAATCAAACAGTTGGATGGGAAAGGTGGAATTCCGATTACTCGGATAGAAACTATTTGGGATGGTTCAATTGACAAAAATAGATTTGGGTATGCTGATATTTTTGAAAATTCCATCTATAAATATGAAAAATATTTTCTAAGAAGAGGTGATATTTTAATGTCACATATAAATAGTCCTAAGCATTTAGGGAAATGCGCAATTTATAATGGCATACCAGAGAGCCTTATTCACGGAATGAATCTGCTGTGCTTGAGGGGTTTAAATCATATGATTTTTCCGAGGTATGCAATGTATTTTTTTCAGTCGATATATTTTAAAGGCCTTATTAGAAAAATATCAAATCAATCAGTTAACCAGGCAAGTTTTTCTACAAGTAAATTAAAAGATCTCAAAATCCCCCTCCCCCCCCTCCCAACCCAGAAAAAAAATGCTGCCATCCTGGATAATGCCGATGAGCTTCGCCGGAATGACCAAAAGATACTGAAGAAATACGATGAATTGGCTCAGAGTGTGTTTTTGGAGATGTTTGGGGATC
>JAGLSB010000192.1 GCA_023135955.1 Bacteroidales bacterium
TACGAAGCATCCATTGTTCGATATTACGTTTTACTACTTCTCCCCCGCATCTTTCACATTTTCCGTCGACAACTTCTTCATTTGCGAGACCAATTTTGCAATTATCACACCAATTAATCGGTATTTTAGCTTTATACGCAAGTCCTTTTTCAAAGAACTTTAAGAAAATCCACTGTGTCCATTTATAATAATCAGGATCTGTTGTATTTATTTCTTTATCCCAGTCATAACTTAATCCAAGTTCCTTTATCTGTCGACGGAAAGTATCACAATTCTTTTCTGTAGTAATTGAAGGATGAGTTCCGGTCTGAATTGCGTACTGTTCAGCTGGTAATCCGAAGGCATCCCATCCCATTGGATGCAGCACGTTAAAGCCCTTCATTCTTTTAAGTCGACTTACAATATCTGTTGCTGTATATCCTTCCGGATGCCCAACATGCAGTCCTGATCCCGAGGGATAAGGATACATATCCAAAACGTAATATTTATTGGGATTTGTAGTATCCTCAGAAGTTTTGAAGGTTTTATTATCTTCCCAAAATTTCTGCCACTTCTTTTCTATTTCTCTAAAATTGTATTCCATGTTTGTATTAGTTGCTGGTTACTTATTTCCCGATAGCTATCGAGAGGTTGCTGGGCGCCGCCCTGAGCATGCGGTCCCTGAGCTAGCCGAAGGGACGAAGGGTGCTGGTTACTGGAAAATCTCACGATTACGACACGAACTCACGCATTCACTTCTTCCCGTCATCACTTCTTCACCTTTTCTACCCCCCTCTTCCCGAAAGCTATCGGGACCCCCTAAAAGGGGGAGGTTGCTTAGTCGGTTATTGATGATCTTCTTTTTAATGAACGGCATCACGTCTTCACTTCTTCTACCCCCCTCAATCCCCCCTAAAGTGGGGAGGTTGGTTAGTCGCTTGTAGATGACGTTCTTTTTTATGAACGGTATCACGTCATCACTTCTTCATCACCTCTTCTCTTCCTTATTCAGTTTGCGAAAATAGAAAAACTTTATGGAATAGCCTTGTTTATTGGGGGATTTTGATGGTGGGGCACTAGAATCACAAATAGTATTGCAAATTGTTTTTCATTATTGTATGGCTTACTCTTTGCATAGAATAAGAGATCATATCCTAAATTTGATTGAAAATGCAAAGAGTAGTAATTGATATACCTGATAATAAATTTAATTTTTTCTTAGAACTTTTAAATAATCTTGGGATCAAGAAAATAACAAGGCTCACCAAAGATAAAAAGGAATTTGTCGACGACCTTAAGCATTCTCTAAATGAAGTAGAGCAACAACGAAGGAGTGCTGAGTAATCCCGGTGGGGATCACTTTATTCTGTATTTCCAATAATACTTATATACTCATAAGTATTAGCATCTATTCACTTAGACTCTTCAATTATTTTTCGACCTAATATCAAACAAATAGTTGTACCTTAGTGCAACTTTTAGTATCTTTGTTTCATGGTCAAGAATAAGAAGTATAGGACTATCGTATTCTATAAGGACTATTTTCAAGAGTTTTTTCTGAAACAGAGAGATAAGGTGAAAGATAAGATAATCTGGACTTTTGACTTAATAGAAGAGATTCAAAAAGTTCCAGAGACATACCTCAAACACATTGAGAACACAGACGGGCTTTATGAAATTAGGATACAGTTTGGAAGGGATATTTTTCGTATTTTCTGTTTTTTTGACCGAGGACAATTAGTAGTGCTAGCCCAAGGTTTTCAAAAGAAAACACAAAAAACACCAAAAAAGGAAATTGAAAAAGCTCTTAAAATAAAAGAAGAATATGAAAACGAAAAAAAGTAATATAACAACACTTGAACAATTCAAGGACAAACACTACGGAAAGCCTGGGAATAAAAAACGCGATGAACTTGAAGCCGGCTATAAAAACTTTAAAATTGGTGCTTTAATTCATGAAGCCAGACTTGAAAAAGGATTAACACAAGAAGAACTTGCAGAAAAAGTTGGGACGACAAAATCCTATATCTCAAAAATTGAAAACAATGTTAAGGAAGTTAGAATTTCAACCCTTCAAAAAATTGTTCAACTTGGTTTAGGCGGGCAATTAGAACTTTCAATAAAATTGTAAATACTTTGATGCCAAAAAAAGACTATATTTTATGATGATCGAAAGCTTTTTCTAAGAATAAACCCGGTGGGATTTACACCCTCAAAATCAACTCCCTTTTTTTATTGCAGGAGCTAATATAATTATCATTAAATTTGGTCGCTAATTTAATCCGGTCCCATAGTTCAATGGATACCTGCCTGCCGGCAGGCTTGGAACCGAGGACGAAGGACGAGCTCATGAGACCCGACAAAAGGAGGGTTGAATAATGCGAGATTCCGGTTCTTATGTCCCGATAGCTATCGGGATGGGTTCGAACCGAGGTGGAGGAACGACGACGAGCTCATGAGAGCCGACTTCAGGAGGCTCGAATAACCGA
>JAGLSB010000193.1 GCA_023135955.1 Bacteroidales bacterium
GGGAAAATACAGGCTGGAAAAGTAGGTGGTAACTGGAATTGGTTGTTTATGAATACATGGAAGAGCCCATCTGTAGATATTAACGACCTTGGTTTTATGCAACAAACCAACCAGGTAATTAATGTTTTATGGACAGGATATAGTTTCACTGAGCCTTTCAGTATTTTCCGTAGTATGCATATTAATACTAATGTATTTTCAGTTTCTGATTTCGGTGCTAATATAAATGGTATAGGTTATGACGGGAATATACGCGCAAATTTTATTAATATGTGGACCGGTGGTTTAGGAGGTGGGGGCCAATATAAACATGTTTCTACATCTTTATTAAGAGGAGGACCTTCAATATATATTCCAAATTCTACAAGGTTTTTCTCTCACTTATCCACCGATGAAAGAAAAGCTCTTTCTCTTACAGCAATTACAAGTCAATCTTTTGGGAAAAACAAAACCAGCAGAAGAGAATCTTATAAATCAGAATTTACTTTAAGACCAACAAATAACCTCAAAATAAATCTGGAACCTGAATACTCAAAAACATTCACCGAACTTCAGTATGTAAGCAGTCAGGAGTTTGGCGATGATACCAGATATATTTTTGCAACATTAGATCAGAAAGTATTAAGCATGTCACTTAGGGCAGATTTCAACATTACACCTGATCTTACAATACAATACTGGGGACAACCCTTTATGGCGACTGGAAGTTACAAAGATTTCAAAATGATTACAGATCCAAAGGCTGATGAATATATTGATAGATTTCATGAGTATACAGCTAATGAGATAAGCCATGCCAATGATGTTTATTCTATAAATGACGGTAAGTATTCCTATGATATCGATGATCCAAATTTCAGCTTTGACGAATTCCTTTCAAACCTGGTAATAAGGTGGGAATTTTTGCCCGGATCAACAGCTTACCTTGTTTGGTCTCAATCGAGAGATTATTCTGAGACGGTTGGTGAGTTTGACGTATGGGGAAATATGGATAATCTGTTTTCCATAAACACGCCTAACAATACTTTTTTAGTTAAATTTTCTTACAGGTTTGGATTGAGGTAGGGTTGGTGTGCTGGTCCCGAATTTCAGGATGCTGAGGATTACTGTAATTGAACAACAATCATTGCACGAAACCGCAATATACTCTACGGTATCCTAATGCAAGGAATTCTTTAAAAACAGTATTTCATTTTCACTATGACCTCATATAACTACAAGATTTAAAAAAAAGGAAGCCAAAATCGACTTCCTTTTAATATATAACAAATTAGCTACCTTATTTCTTCATCAATTTTTCAAATATTACATCATTTTCAGCAGTTGTAATTTTTATAAAATACTGTCCTTTTAAAAGACTTGAAATATTAATAGAATTACTTCCGCTATTATCAACCAGTATTGTCTGTCCGAGAAGATTGATCATCTCAATGCCAGCTATATCACAATTGGTGATATTTACTACATCAGTAGCTGGATTAGGATACATCCCAAATTTTTCTGTTTTTGGTAAGAATGCAGAAACCGGGAAGATAACACTGAAAGTTTTTGTCACCTCTGAAAGAACACCTGCAGCATCAGTTACTGTTAGAGTGTAATCTCCAGGCATACTAATATCAAAATCTCCGGAAACAGCTGTTCCTTCAACAAGTTCAAGTGTCCAGCTACTTACAGATACATTATCAGTAGGAGCAATTGCAGCACTTACATTTACATTGGAACCATCAGCATTAAAACCGGCTGCCTGATCATCTCCAATTGCGAAAACTGAGTACCCAAGTACATCAGCAGTAGTAATTTCTGCAGCATCTAATCCTGTAATATACATTGATGTAGCAACATTAACAACTTCAACCGATCCAACTGTAAAACTGTTAGTTACATCTGCAAGCACAGCTCCATTATCAACAACTGTTAGAGTGTAATCGCCTTCATCTGCAATTGTATAATCACCTGTAACCGCGCTACTACCCGCAAGATCAAGAACCCAGCTTGTAATAGAATCACCGTTTAAACTTAGCTCTGCAGTTACATTTACAAAAGTACCATCTGCATTATAACCCGCATTGGTATCATCGCCAACAGCATCAATTGTAAAGCTTACTACATCGTCAAGAACCACTTCACCAACAGGTCCTGTAGCGGTCATAGAAGTTGCAACATTTATTGGAGCGACATCGCCGGCAACAACTTTTATTTCGTAATATCGTACATTTGGACTACCAGCAGTTTCAAGTCCCTCTGTACTTAAATGAGCAGCTGTAGGATCGAGCATATACTTTAAATAAACTATAGCTTGGTTTTCTGCTTCAACAGGAAGAGCTAATAAATTACCAATAGAAAAACCTACCTGGCCAACATTTACCACTCCAACTTCTGTATAGCTTACGTTATCCAATGAATATGAAAGAATCATCTTATCCGGACCAGCAACTGAATTGGCATCTAAATTGGTAAATACATATACTTCACTTTTTCCAGTAGTAGAGACCGTAGTATATAAATCACTGGCAAAATCGAATGTCCAATCAAGAGTAAGCTCATCCTGTATAGCAACTGCATCCTGTCTTAAGAATCCATTAATGGTAGATATTACACCATTATTGGTAGAGAATACAGCTGTTTCATTTGCAGGTGTTGCTACCTCAGGAAAGTAATTTGAAAGCACATCATCAGAAATCATTGAATAAAATTCCCACTCAGCAACAGGTGCTAGCTCCTTCATAATAGTAAAGGTCTTTACAACCTCGGTGTAGGCAGCATTATTGGAAGATAAAGTTAGCGTATAATCCCCTATTGAAGTAAAATTGAAGCCCATGCTACCCTTAGCCTGGATCAAATCCATTGTGCTATCTGCCTTAACAGCTCCGTCAGGTGTAACAACACCGGTAACATTCACCCATGAACCATCAGCTAGCGTTCCAGACAGACCGGCATCATCAACAGAAGCGATATCAAAGCTGAAGGGCCTGTTAACTGATAATAAATTTCTGTCTATACCTAATACTTCAAGTGATGTAGCGGCATTGGACCATTCTTCTAAGTAAAGAGTTGTAAAAGTAGGAGTGTCTTTTACTCTGCCTAACTGAATATTCATTGCACCAAACGATAATGGTGAATATTCTTTATCTAATCCGGAAATTGAAGCAGTAACTCTAAACCAGCTTAAATCTTCTTGCTCTACAAATACACCCAGCTTATTCAATAAAGGATTCAGGTTGTCTGTATATATGGTACCAAGTCCGTTAACAGAAAAAGAGATGGTCCCACCTTTTGGAACAAGAAAAGCAGGTGTGGCATTATCCCATTGACAACCAACATATGTGAAAGTGATCCCAGTTGTTGGATCAGTCCATTCTCCGTTCCCAACTGTGCCATCAGTAGGTAATGTTCCAGGTTGCATTACAATTGGAACAACTTGTCCAAATGCTACAGAAGTCATAAAAACAACTGCAAGCATTACAAAAATTTGTTTTAGTAAATTGTGTTTCATTATTGTATAAATTTTAGTTAAAGAATTATTTTTATTCTTAAAAGATGTAAGTTATTAAGCAAGTTATAAAATTTTGTTCTAAATAAGCATAGTTAATGTTTTCTTTATCCCAATATATGTTTCATTAATATTTGAGACAATTGCAATATTCATATTTTCAGTTAATTAGATAATTAAACATTTGAAACTCAAAACCTAATAACTCAATCAACAACGAGTATTTTTGAAATAAAAACACGTTTATCAGTTTCAATAAACAATAGATGGACCCCCTCATCCTCAATAAACAATCCTGAATTTGTAAAATGATTTGCAGTCATAAACATCTTCTCAGTCACCAACTTACCTGATAAGCTATATACTTTTACACTATAATTTTCTGATATCCGATCGGTTGGTAATTCTATGTTAATTGTCTCACCAGCCTCAACAGGATTTGGATATATTGTCATAGCGTTAAATCTGGAAGAAGGCGTGAAGCTATCCAGGCTATCCTCAACAATAGGTTCAGGGGCTGTATATTCAGTTTTATAAGGTGTTAATAAAATGTCGTCCATTACAATCTCATTATTAAAATTGTCTGTTCTCCACCTTAATTTAAACAGACCGTCTTCATTTACGACAGCATAGAAAGGATGTTGTCCATATGTCATGGCCGGAATGCCCTCAGCTTTAATACTATCCAGTAATTCCCAGCTAAGTCCGTTATCTTTACTTTTCTCAATAATAAGATTTGTTTCAGAAATAGAACTATTTGTCATCGCATAAAATGTAAGAAGCCCTCCCTCATCATATTCTGAACTTGTTAAAATCCCCTCCTCTGATGTGAAAACAAAATTTCCGTGATCATTGAAAATCAACCCTCCCCTGTTCCACTCAGGTAGCCCATACCAATCCATGCCTGACTCCGACCGGATCCAATTACTCGTAAATGCTGAATTTCCTCCTCCAATATATAGAAGATAAATTTCATTTTTTATTGCAGAAACGGGAATATCATTATATGAATCTATAAATACAGAATCAATAAAAGGAATTTTATTTGCCCAGCTAATTCCCCGGTCAAAGATTACTTCAAATTCTTCATAATTATTTCTTTTAACATTATGATCTTTATAATATTGCAAAGCTTCATTGAAATAGCTTTCCATCAGCAATTCAACATCAGCAAATTCTTCCTGTCCGCTTTTGTTAATCATTTCGAGGCTGTCATTATTCAGATCATATAATTCTGTAGCCGGAAGCATTCCTTCACCTTCATATGGCCAGTAAATATATTTCCAGTCTTCGGTAATAATGGTCATCGCATGAATGGGAGTTGGACCCCACATTTGTGTATGCAAAACATAATCGCGGATAGTATTTTCAGGATTATCCAGCATAGGTTTCAAACTAATACCATCCATTCCTGCAGGCTTCTCAACTCCTGCCAATTCCAGGATTGTCGGGGCAAGGTCAACACTTCCTGTTACTCCCCATACTTTATTTCCATGATTTGAAATATCTCGGGGATCAAAAACAATAAGTGGAGCAAGTGAGGCCTCCTCATAAGGTAAAGCCTTCCCGTTAAAGCCATGTGAACCATTAAAATGCCCGTTATCTGCCGTGAAAATTATTATTGTATTATCATCTTCGCCCTTTGCTTTTAGCTCTTCCACAATACGACCCACAGCAACATCAATTCCATGAACAAGCTGGTTATATGCACTTCTTGTTTCATGATAAGTCTGAGGTCCCCAGCCAACTGTTCTGAATTGTCTGTAATGCCTGCCTTGAGATGCCTGTGGAGCTAATCCTACACCATTAATCAAACCATAATTTTCTGGCTTTGTCCATATTTTATCTGCATAAACGCTATCATAGGCTGGATCGGGATCGAATGGCAAATGAGGAGCCTTAAAACTTACAGAGAGACAAAATGGCTCATCGCCATTAGCAAATTCAGAAATAAAATCACTAGCGACCTCTCCTACTGCCCTGGTGGTATGCGGAAACTCTTCGGCATAATGCGCTATACTATCATTTTTTATCGTTTCATAGGACCCCTGTCTTGGCCATCCTTTCCACCAGTCGAAATGTTCATCGGGCAGGAATTCTACAGAGCTGTAGTCAAGATTTGTATCACCTGCTTCATTTACAGGAAATCCAAATTTACCAATAAATCCGGTTTTATAACCTGAATTGCGTAATAGTACAGGGTATGATTGAAGGAATATCTCTTCAGAAACTGAGCCATGATGAAAATTACTCCCATGGGAAAATTCATATCTCCCGGTCATGCATATCGCCCTGCTTGCCATGGATATAGAAGTGTTATTATAATGATTCATAAACATAACACCATTATTCGCTAACGAATCAATATTTGGAGTTACAGCTTCAGAAAAACCATAAGCCGCAATGGTTGATACAGCTTGATCGTCGGTGAGTAGAAATATGATGTTTGGCCTGTCATCTGTTTGGGCATTCATTGTAAATACAGAACCAATTATAATTGCGGATGTAAAAGCTACACCGGATTTATACTCCATAGTTTATTTTGTTTGATTTTTTTCTAAATTACTGTTTCTCGGTCCAATTTATAATTATCTTATTTTATTCACATAAACATAATAAGCAGATAAATTTTTATTTTCCAATGTTGTAAAGTAAGCTTCCATGTTTACGGGCCCTTCATCCAGCTCAACAGTAAAAACTACTTCTGTGTCTTCTGCAGAAACGGGTATTTCTTCATTCAAACCTGCAATTCCTAAAACAGCTGAATTAATTTCCAGTGCTTCCCCAGGTATTGATTCAGGCACAGATGTCCCTTCAAGAGCAGGCCTTTTCTCAATTGCTGAAACAATCGGGGCATTTACTTCCATCGGCCATCTTCTGAGTGCAAAGCGATACATCCCCTTTTCTTCAACCTTTAGCGTCCATTTTCCTCTTGTTACCATTCCATCACGAACTTGTCTTTGATTCCATGCTACACTTTCTGTTTGTATATCATGGCTAGTAAGCATTGTGAGCTTCTCTTTATCCGAACCTATAATTATTTCGGGATAATAAGAAAATTCAGGGCTTAGATCTGCCCACCATTCTTCATAAAATTTCCTCATTTCTGCCACTTTTTCTGGATGCTTTTCTGAAACATCCGTTTTTTGACCTGGATCTGTTGAAAGATCATATAGTTCTTTCCCGTTTACCAATCTCCATTTGCCACTCATGACTGAACTACGTCTCCATTTTTCAGGCATTTGTATTCTTTGAGAATCAACAATCAACATTCGATCCTTCTTTTTTACCTTTCCTGTTAACAAGTTTGCAATGCTTTCTCCATCAAATTTGTAGTTAGGATCGAATTCCAGGTCCAGCATATCGATAAGAGTAGGCATAAGGTCAACATGTGCTGTTAATTCATCAATATCTGACCCACCGCTTATTCCTCCTTTGGGCCAGCGAATGTAGAAAGGTACTCTGTGTCCACCTTCGTACATACTCGATTTTTTCCCTCTCATCCCGGCATTGAATCCTTTTGTTACAAATCCGTCGCTTTTGTTTCCAACCACTGCCCCTGCAGCTGTACCATTATCGGTTAAGAATATGAGAATCGTATTGTCCGCAATTTCATGATCATCGAGCATTTCCATCAGGTGGCCCACATTTTCATCGAAATTTGCAATCAATCCATAAAATTCAGGATTCGGAATCAGTTCATTGTCTTTATATGGCTCTACATACTTATCTGCCACATTAAAGGGTCCGTGCGGTGCATTAGGAACTATATATGCGAAAAAAGGTTTCTCTTTGCTATTCCGCATGAAATCCATTGCATTATTAAACCAAACATCAGTACAAAATCCTTCTGTCTTCTCCGGCACTCCATTCCTGTAGTAAGTATCGTCAAAATAATCATTATCCCAGTAATCGGGCATTTGCGTAACACCACCCGCTTTATGTATCAGCACCTCCTCAAAACCACGATCCTGGGGTCTGAAAGGATAGTTATCACCCAAATGCCACTTGCCGAATATTCCTGTAGAATATCCATTATCTTTCAAAACTTCAGCCAGGGTAATTTCACCTTCTTTAATCAATGATCTTCCTCCGATAGTATGCCAGACACCAGTACGATTGGAATAATGCCCTGTTAAAAGGGCTGCCCGTGTTGGAGCAGAGGTTGGGCTGACATGAAAATCGGTTAGCCTTACAGATTGTGAGTGCAGATTATCAAGATTTGGAGTATTGATCCACTCATTTCCATGACAGGCAAGATCACCATATCCCTGATCGTCTGTCATTACGATTATTACATTTGGCTTTCGGGACTCTTCTTTTTCTGCACTGCAAGAGGAAAGAATGCTTAGAGGAGCCATAGCCAGTATTAAGTTTTTAGTGAGCATATTTTATATTATTTAATGTCTACTTAAGTCTTTCTAATACCAACATTCCTACTTCAATATTCATAGATCTGTATTTTTGATCCTGAAGATTAAATTCCTTGCTAGTAGATTTGAATTCAAAATTTTGTCCTTGTTTTAACGAGAGAATAAAAGGCCCGGTCTCTGTTAGGAATACAACCCCAATCTCAACTTTCTTCATTTTTCCATTAAGATCAGTCTTTATTTCTTTTGCTAGTTCATTTCCATCCAGCATTTCTATTCCTTCCTTTTTCATTCCATTACCAAGAAGTTTAAATGCCAAAGACTGTCCCGCTAATTCAACTTTAAAGTCCTTCTCATCATACTTCATTTTATAAGTCATGGACAACTTATATTCCCCTGGTTCAGCAACAAAAATATTCCAGCTTCTGTAATAATCTTTAAGAATGGACCGGTAACTTTCTCTTCCATACTTGCCATGTTTCGTTGCACTTGCTCCTTCAACAATTATTTCATTATTTTCATTTGCAGTAACATAAACAGGTTCAATATTCAGTCCCCCCTTATATTCTACGACTATTACTGTTAAGTCATCATCTTCTTTTACAAGAGATAAATCAATAATCTTATCCTTTCCCCTGCTGCTACTTTCAAGAGCCTGAGATGGATTATTTAAGGCATATGCTCCGGTAACTTCATTTGATAATCCGGGAACTATAAGTTGATTATCCTTTGGCCAATTAAAAACATGTAAATAAAGTTTTCCATTTGCAGTGGTCGCCTCTCCCCATTCGAGTTTCACAAAAGGAGAAGTACCTGTATTATATATTGCCTCGTTGTTCACTTTCATCCAGTCCCCTATTCCTGCAAGCACATCCTTCTCATATTGAGCAACACTGCCATCTGCTTTGGGTCCGATATTCAGCAGAAAGTTTCCTCCCCTTGCGGCAATTTGGGATAATTTTCTAACCTGCTTTTTAATCTGCTTTTCGAGAGGATCTCCCTTTACCCATGATTTATAACCCCAGGTATGATAAAAAGTTCCGGGCGTTTCCCAGGCGAGAGTATCAATTGGAATATCAGGCACATGATTATCGGGCATAGTGATAAAATCGCCCTGGTTATTCATTATTCTCCCGTTGATAACTGTTCTGGGTTGAGTTTCATGAACAATATTTGCAAAATGCTCACTTTGTTCGTAGGTAGGCTCTCCCATATCGAAAAATAGCTCAACAATATCACCATAGTTGCTTAAAATTTCTTCCAGTTGATTCACCTGGTAATCTGCATTTTCTTCAGATACTTTTGAGAAAACTGAGATTTTATTGTCTGCGGGATTAACTTCCGGATTCGGAGCATTAAAATGCCAGTCGGGTGTGGAATAATAAATACCAAGTTTTATACCATGTTTCTTACAGGCATCTGCAAGCTCTTTGAGAATATCTTTCCCATAAGGACTGGCATCGAGAATGTCAAAATCGGTATATTCAGAACCAAACATACAGAATCCATCGTGATGTTTGGCCGTCAGAACAATATATTTCATGCCTGTATTTTTTGCAAGCAATACGATGCTGTCGGCATTAAATTTAACCGGGTTGAACTGCCCTGCAAGCTTAATATACTCTTCATGAGGAATCCTTGCATGGCGTTGAATCTGCTCACCCAGCTTTTCGATTTGTTTTCCATCCCATACTCCTGCAGGAATAGAATAAATACCCCAGTGAATAAACATCCCAAACTTCATATTTTTCCATTCCTGAAGGGCTTCTTTTCTAATATTGTCAACATTTTTCGAGGAACTAACTTCCATTTTTTTCTCAAGAGAATTACAGCCTGATGCCAGCAATAAAATTCCAAGGCCTATGGCAAGGGAAAATGCTGGTCTAAATTTTTTGATTCGCATATTAAAACTGTTCAATTTATTTATATTCATTAATCATCAATACCATTCCACATTGTGGCTTCATCGAGAGTCAGACTTTCATCATAAAGGACATAATCTTTATGATTATGTAAGTGTTTATTTGCCGCTGATTCTTTTGTCTGACCCTTTAGAAATGCTGATCCTTTTTTGGTTTTGAAATAGGGATGATCTTTTGTCAGTCCGATGTATTTTTTCTGTAATAAATCCATAAACATATCAAAAGTCTCCTGGTGTTCTGGCAAATTTTCTGCTCTTACATAATTATTTCCACTATGATTATCACCCGTATAATAAAATCTACCTCGTGGAGCACCCAGAATAGGATTAACAACTTCAATCATATGAGTCTTTGTTCTTAATAGCTGAGTAGTACCAATACATGCGTGTATATATTCTCTATGCGTATCAGACTCACCCGTCAGAAAGGGCTTCAGACTTTTACCATCTGAAACATATCCTTGCGGATATTCAGCCCCGGCAAAGTCAACCAATGTTGGAAGAATATCTGTAGCATCACATATCTCTGTTGTAACTCCACGCTGTTTAACATCTTTTCCGGCTACAATAAAGGGGATATGACTACCTCTTTCAACGCCTCTGGATTTTGCAGTAATAGCAGTACCATTATCGGAAAGAAAAATAACAATAGTATTATCTTCTACTCCTGATTCTTTAAGCTGTGTCAGGATTCTGCCAACGAGAATATCAATATAGTTATTCATTTCAATAAAACGTTGTTTATTCGGCACCTCAGAATCTTTCTCGGGATTATTGGAACCTGCTTTTGTCCGTGTTGGCATTTCAACATATGGACCGTGTGGCATTGCCATTGGATAATAGGCAAGGAAGCTTTCATTGTTCTTTGCTTTTCTGTCAATAAAATCACAAATAAAGCCAGTATAAATATCGGGACCAAAATCTTCCGGACCAGTAGGAATCAGTTCCCCATTTTTGATAACAGCGGGATTCCAATATCTGGCAGTTCCGCCATCCTGTCCTTTCTCTGTTCCGCCATCCCAGGTATCCATTCCCAATAAGTGCTTTAATTCTTTCCTGCCTTCCCACATACAATATTCG
>JAGLSB010000194.1 GCA_023135955.1 Bacteroidales bacterium
CTACTAAAGATGGTCTTGTTTTAAGCTTACCGAAGAATCCAACCAATGAAATTGCAAGTGTTATTAAAGTTGAAATAAAAGGGAAAGTAGTAATAGAATAATTATACAAGATTGAACCTCATTAAGAGGTTTTTAACGGAGCAAACACAACCTGATGTAGCGAACATCATAATAAACAATAAACAAATGATAAATATAAAAGTTTTAGTAGTTACAATTTTACAGTTGTTCATTTACGCAACACTTTCTGCAGCAACCTATTATGTCTCACCCAATGGAAATAACAACAATAGTGGCACATCCGAAGATCAGCCTTTCCAGGTGGTACAGTACGCCATCGATCAGATGTCATCCGGAGATACATTAATTGTATTAGACGGTTTCTATACAGGAACCTTAAAACTAAAATCCGGCATTAGCATACAGGCAAAAAAACCACGAAAAGTAGTTTTTAGTGGAGCAGAGCCTTTAGAAGTAAGGTTTAAAACACACAAAGGAAACATTTATAAGGTAAAGGTTGATAAAGAGATAAAACAGCTTTTCTTTAACGATAAACCGATGACGTGGGCGCAATGGCCCAATATGCAGTGGTCCGAAAACAATATATTCGAGAAAAAATGGGCAAAATCTAAGATTGGAACAGGTCCCGGAGTGCTTACTTCTGACGCTTTTAGCGAAATCAAAGATTTAGATGTGGTAGGTGGTTATTGTTTTATCCGCTATGGCAAAGGAAACAGTTGCTATAGTAGAAAAATAGAATCTTTTGATGGCAAAATATTGCATTGGAATGACGACAATTTTTATTCCAGCAGATATACGGGAGAAGATGGACGAAAAGCTGCTCCCGGAGTTAAACTTAAATTGAGCCATCAAAATCATCCGAGTAAGTCGGAGTTCTTTCTCGCTGGGGATCTGGACCTGCTGGATGTTCCCGGCGAATGGTTTGTTGAAGATAACATTCTATACTTTTATCCACCGGAGGGGATAGACCCCAATAGAGCTGATATCCTTATAAAAACTAATGATTATAGCATTGATCAATCAACGGCGGTTTCAGATGTTACCATTGACGGTATAGACTTTATGGCAACCTCCGTAAAATTAGATTCAGAGGATAATAAAAATATAAATTTTCATAACTCTTATTTTACCTACATAGGCGCAGAATTTCTCTATATTGACAGACCACAAGGTGCTGATATAGACAAACCTATTTATGTAAAAGGGACACAAATCTTGGTTGATAAATGTCTGTTTGCCGGTGCTCAAAATACGGCCTTGAAAATAGATGGTGGAAATATTACTGTTCAAAATTGTGTTTTTATAGAAAATAACCGACATGCTAATTTTGAAAGTAGATCATTACTACTCTATGCCAACGATAAGTATAAAATAAACCGAAATACATTTTTTAATAATGCCTCCGATGCTATAAGGATAGTGCCATACTTAGATGAAATGAGGTCCCTTAATCCCGAAGTGTCCTACAACCATATTTTTAACGGAGGAAAATATAACAGTGACGTATCGGGAATATACATGCCTACAAAATCTCAAAAATATGCCGAAGTTCACCACAATTGGATACACAATTTGAATGGAAATTGTATCCGTTTGGACCTCGCCGGCAAAGAATTGAGTGTCCACCACAATGTAACCTGGTCCTCGTATAGGGGAATGACCATTGAAGGCTATGAAAAATTTAATATCTATAATAATACGGCTCTCTACAATGAAACTCCAAGTGATATTATTAGAAATGTTCTAAACCATTCTGGGGTAGAAGAGGCTAGCCTTGACTTGTCCTTCCCGCCCATTGATGACTGGAATGTACTAAACAATCTCGTAGAGCAGTATCATGATAGAGTAGGTCCAAGAGAAAAAATCACACATAATGAGTCAAAAAAGAAAGGAATTTTACATCCTGAAAGAGACGAAAGTTGGCTAATTCCCATTATTGACAGAGGGAGCATACAGGGAAATTTAATAGGTGAGCGGCATGATGTTTTTACCAATGCAGATTTGTCAGACCTTAATTTAATACCAAATGATAATGCCGTGAAAGGTGGTGTAAAACAATCTGAGGAGTTAAGAAAACAAGGTGTTTGCTGCCTGGATAGTTTCAGAGGGGCATACGATGTAAATGGTGACTATTGGTACCCGGGAAGCAACTGGATGCCTTATGGCTTGCCGGTCATCAAGACTATGGCCGAGGCAGAGCGGTTTGCAAAAAAATACCATTTTATATCAATTGTTCCTGAAAATAATGTGGAGGGTTTACAGAGAGCTTATTTGAACCTGAAGTAGCAGTTAATTATAATTATTGAATCATTACAAATCGTAGATATGAAAAGTTTTAGAGTCGCTATAGCAATAGTTGTTCAAATTCTGGTTTCTTCAACACTTTCTGCAGCAACTTATTATGTTTCGCCATTGGGAGATAATGACAATAGTGGCACATCCGAAGATCAGCCTTTCCAGGTGGTACAATACGCCATCGATCAGATGACAGCCGGGGACACATTAATCGTATTAGATGGATTCTATACTGGGACAATTAACTTAAATTCAGGGATTACCATTAAAGCAAAGAACCCGAGAAAAGCTGTTTTCAGCGGACTGGAAGTATTGAATAAATCCTTTGAGTTATACAAAAACGGAATATACAAAACTCAGGAGAGGATTGGCATAAGCCCTAAGCAAATGTTTTTTAATGATATCCCCATGACATGGGCACAGTGGCCTAATAACCGATGGTCGGAAAATTGGATTGACAATAAAAAATGGGCAAATTCGACCATTGGATCTGAACCGGGAATACTTAAGTCTGATGGTTTTAGTGATATCGCAGGATTGGACCTTACAGGTGGGTATTGTTTTATCAAGTACGGATTGGGAAACAGTTGCTACAGCAGGCGCATCGAATCTTTTGATGGAACAGCATTGCATTGGAATGATGTCGATTTCTATACCACTAGTTCCTCTGGCGG
The DNA here is from genome assembly GCA_023135955.1 of Bacteroidales bacterium. Classification (GTDB taxonomy): domain Bacteria; phylum Bacteroidota; class Bacteroidia; order Bacteroidales; genus JAGLSB01. The sequence goes on from JAGLSB010000194.1 coordinate 2,991, forward strand.
AGATGGTATAAACGCTTCCCCGGATGTTTTTCCTACATTGGATATAAATTCTAAATACCATCCCAGCAAAGATAAATTCTTCTTAGCAGGCGCTTTTGATTTGCTCGATGCACCAGGTGAATGGTTTGTGAAGGATGGTTATCTGTACTTATATATTCTTGACGGGATAAATCCGAATGAAGCCCTTATACTCACAAAGGCAGTTGATTATTGCATTAACGAGGAAGAAACGGTCTCTGATATTACGATAACGGGTATTGACTTTATAGGAACTTCCGTCAGATTAGCAGCCACTTCGAATGACAATATTAATTTTGAAGATGTGCACTTTAAATACATTGGAGGAGAACTTCTCTTTATAGACAGACAGCAGGGAAGGGAAATTGATAAACCCATTCACATTGCAGGTTCAAATATCAGTTTTGAAAAATGTCTGTTTGCCGGAGCTCAAAATTCGGCACTGAAGCTTACAGGCTCAGATTTATTGTTGGAAAACTGTGTTTTTATAGAAAACAATCGTCACGCTAATTTTGAATCCAGGGCATTGTATGTGGAACCTGAAGGAGATTATCGAATCAATCGAAATACATTCTATAATAATAGTTCAGACGCCATTTACCTTAAGCCGGACTTGGACAAGATGACGTCATTGTATCCGGAAATATCCTATAATAACATCTTTAATGCAGGTCTTTATAACACAGACTGCTCAGGGGTATATATGCCATCTAAGTCTCAGCGATATGCTGAAGCTCACCATAACTGGATACACAATATACATGGTGTAGCTTTCAGAGTGGACATTGCCGGCATGGAATTGAACCTGCACCACAATTTATTTTGGGCTTCACAGAAAGGGATGAGCATTGAGGGCTACCGCAACTTTAATATATACAATAATACCGATGTCTATAATAATTCTTCAAGTGTTATAATCAAAAATGTTTTAAATCATTCAGATTATACTGATGAAGGAATTGAAGATCTTTCGTTTCCTCCCATTGATGATTGGAATGTCTTGAATAACCTGGCAGAGAAATTTGTTGATAAAGTTGCGTCAAGAGAAAAGGAATTATTTGATGCTGCATATGAGGCAGGCGAGGCCCACCCTGAGAGAAGTGCGAACAGTTATATCTCTATTGTAGACAGGGGATCAATCCAGGGAAACCTTATTGGGGAGCATCGCGAGATCTTTACAAATGAAGACTTATCGGGTTTAAATCTGATCCCGACAGATAGCATTATCCTGGATGGAGTTGAACAAACGGATACACTCACCAAACAAAGTGTGTGCTGTTTGGGTAGTTACAGGGGAGCATATGATGTGAACGGTAACTATTGGTACCCGGGAAGTGACTGGATGCCTTACGGTTTGGAAGTTACTCAAACGATGTCCGCCGCAGAGCAGTTTGCTAAGGAATATAATGCAGTTTCTATCGTTCCGGAGATAAATGTGACAGATTTATCAAAGGGATTTCTGAACCTGGAATATCCAAGTATCAATGATACAATCTTTAGTGATAATGCAATGCTTGCAGCCATAACTTGGCCCGATTATGATAAACAATCCTTCCCTGAATGGGAATCTCAAAGGCAGGATACCTTGCCTGATTTTAGTCCCGGTATCCTTACTTACAAACTGACTCTTCCACCTGACCATGAAAAGGTACCGACCCTGGTGGCATTTACACAGGACCCCCATGCCCGGGTCATAGCGAATAGAGCAGTTAACATAGTTGGAACCAAAGAACAGCGTACCACTACCTTCCAGGTAATATCAGAATCAGATATTATTGAGGAGACATATTCTGTACTATTTGAACGTGAAGATCTGGTGCAACCTCGAAATGCTGAACCCTTTATATCTGAGCAGATCAATAACCGATATCATCACGATGAATATGTGGAGTTATATAATCCCAACAATGGAATGCTGGATATCGGACATTATCTCTTATTGAACGGCACGGTAGCAAGCAATCCGGAAAATGCCATTACAAGCTATGCAGGAAGTGAACCCAACTCGGATGGAACAGCCTACTGTTATGTGCCGGGATATAAGTATAATTATACGGATGAGGGTCAATGGAAAGATGGAATTGTTGGAGGAATATTACCTGATAGCGGAGTAAATGCAATTCTTGCACCTGGTGATGTATTTGTCATTGGAGATTTTCATCCCGATGGGGGAATAAGCGGGTATGAACACCTGATGCAGGATGGGACTACTGCAGAAATTGTAGACATTAACCTTAAAGAAGAAAGAGGTGGGGGTCAGGGAAAGGTTTTACGTTTTGAACTTGAACGAGCATTGTTTCTGTATAAAATTATTAACGACTCGATTCTTAACGGTACGAAAGGGATATGGGAAAGCAGTGATGATTACCAACTGGTGGACAGAATGCAATGGGACAGGATTGTAATGGGCGACACCATTGACGGATACTTCTTTATTGATGATGTGCATAACCTAATACGCAAACCATGGGTGCAGCAAGGTTCGCTCAATGCAAATGATGGATTCCATTCCATTGCCGACAGTTGTGAATGGTTATATTACAGCAGGCACAGAGACGCCCATAATGATATTATGATAGATAAAACTGAAACTGGCAATTACCTGGGTTACCACGATATGTATCTTTCTACGTCCCACCTGTCAACTGTCACTTCGACAATGTACAAAGTGGATCCCGGTTACGTGGGCTACCTGAGAATAAGGGGAGATATATCGTCTACCTCTGTGACGAACTTTCTGGGTAACCTGGATAAGACGGACTCCCTGCAAACAATCGTTGTATCAAGCAATGGTGTTCCAAAAGATGAGGATGCAATGGTGGCCCATGGCGACAGCATTGTTGTTAAGTCGGCGAATGGAGTTAATTCCACAACATATGTATTGGTGTCACAAGCACTGAATAATGATGTATCCCTCACTGCAATAGATGGTTCAGGTATAGTTGTGGATGAATTTTCAGTGTCAGGATTTGATTATTACACTCCCATTGCTGAGGTGCTGGCAGCTGTGACCTGTCATAACTTGTCCATTATCAATGTAATCGATCTCCAGGATAATCTTATACCGCTACTTACGCGGAGTTTTGATACTACACTTGTCGAATCTTTTATCGAGACGAAAATGTATAATGGCCTTCAGTTTGAAGTAGTGGCGGAGGATGGAAGCACGGCCCTATACAGCCTCGTGCCCTTTTCAAGTGCCTCAGATGCCTACATCACATCAAATGTATATACCGTTGTACCGGAAGGAAACAGGTACATTATTGGTATGAGTAATGGCATAAGTGTATCTGACTTCCTCGGCTATTTGATCCCTTCAGGCAATGCCGCAATAAATATCTTTGATAAAGATGGAAATGAAAGAACGAGTGGTTTGCTTCACCCGGATGACTATGTGATGGTAACTTCGGAAGATAAAACAGCAAGTGTCGTCTATGACATCATCTTTTATGAAGAATTTCCAACATTAAGCATCACATCTGTAAATGGATCAGTCAGCATAAATCCAAACCGCGAAGTATATAATATTGGGGATACTGTAACCCTTGTGGCAACTGCAGATGAAGGATATAGATTTGATCGCTGGAGCGGGGATGTTTCCGATACTATTAATCCCCTAATTTTAGTAATGGATGCCGATAAAAGTATTACGGCAGTATTTAGTCCTGAAACAGGTATAAGGGAATATGAAAATGTTATGTTTGAAGTATTTCCTAATCCTTCAAAAGCTTTGATTACTATTGCAGCAAGCCATAAAACAAATTATGTGTACTCCGTATATGCAATTTCAGGTAAACAACTGATCGAAAACTTAGCATCAGGTGAAACAGAGTTTGACATGAGCGGATACGCCAGGGGATTTTATATACTGAAGATTAAAACGGATAAAGGTGCAATAGTAAGGACCCTCATCCTGCAATAATCTTTTTTAAAGCTTTATACATTATAAATGCCCGGCTATTGAAAATATTTTTAAGAAAACAAGTGATTGGTGGCATCATAGCCAAAACACAAGTACACCAGAAATTAAGACACTTAGAGTCGTAGTAAAATAAACAATACAGCTATCTCATTGGTAATCTGAGGTAATACAAAATTTCATATGTTCGAAATAAACTATCAAATGATTGATTCAAGCAATACCTCAATGAGGTTTTTTTGTAGTTTTGAGAAATGAGTCCGGTATATTATCTGACAAAAAACAGTCCCCCACTATACATGATGGCAGCAGATAAGGACACCATCATACCTGTTGGTCATGCATATCATATGAAGGCAAAATCAGATAGTGTGAATGCAAATGTTGAAATACTAATCGTAAATAATGCCGGACATAACTGGTGTAAAGCAGGTGGTGATATAAATCCATCACAAGCGGTGATTGTTCAAAAGACAGTAGAATTCTTTGTGAATTACAAATAGTTTAATTCCTTATAATTTATTTTATGAAGAATATTTTAAAGTTTAGAAAGATACAATTAGCATTATTTTTCGTGGCAGCCTTTCTAACTCTTGTAAGAGTAAATATACAGGCACAAAGCCCCGATCCTGATCAGCCCCAACCTGCTGATTGGATGAGAGGAACCTGGGGACTGAACTGGAAACCGGGTGTAACAGCAAATGTTATGCAAACCATCAAGGTTGAAGATTTCCTGAATCAGATCAAAGACTTGAAAACTATTGATTATATCCAGCTCCACATTAATGGCTCCGGTATTCAAACACCCATCCATGCGGCCCCGCTTCCGGTACTGGAAGCCCTGCATTCAACTGAATGGGATACAACGCTAGAAAATGCAATGGTCGTACCACCTGCCACTGACGGTGATAATTTCATGGTATGGCTGAAAGCGATTAAAGCTGCAGGATTCAAGATACAAGTATATCTCAACGGTGCAAACATGATGAAACGACATGTTAAAAAAGCGCCATGTACACATCTGCCGCAGTATGATCACCCGGCTTCTATTCCGACCATTTCTGAAGTGTGGAAAAGATATTGCGATGCCAATTTCCAGGAGTTTATCGACAGTAAGGCAACGCATACCGAACAATATTATGAATCTGCTGTAGTACAGGTTGGCGATACAACAGGCCACCCCGACCGGAAATATGCCTTCTGTTATGCAGAATATGTAATAAAAGCATATTCTGAACAATATGGTAAGCTGATCGATTCATGGATGTTTGATGGTGCCAGGAACATTGAGGGGCATACAGGTGACGAACCCCTGCTATATCCCGGTGACCCAACGCACCTGGAAGCATACAAAGCTTTTGCCGATGCTGCAAAAGCCGGTAACCCGGAAGCCATTGTCTGTTTCAACAGCGGTCTCGGTGCGGATGATGCCATCAATAATCCCTATCATGCTATCATGTATGACGATTATACGATGGGGCACCCATTTAACGGCGGAAACTTCATTGGCAGCACGGAAGGTGATTTTCCAACCCACTATGATCAGAATTTTTTCTTGTGCACATGGATAGCTGACCATAACGGCTATGTGTTCTCAGATGGGGCAGACTGGCAAAAACATATCTTGGGACACTGGGATCCGCCAATGAGTACTTCAAGCTGGAAGGCGGGAGATACTCCTGCTTTAAGCAATGAAGATTTTAACTTGTGGAACCTTACAACATTGCAAGGGAATGGAGCCGTGAGCTGGGGTGTTGCAATTAACGATAATCCGCCATTGGCAAACGATTGGGCCATAGCTCAATTGAGACAGGGCGATGCTTACCTGAGTGTGAATCAAGCACCCGGAGTACCTAACTGGGCACGACAGGCAACTATTTTGCCTGAGGCTTTCGTTGGACGGGCATATTATCATGTCCTTACTGAAGGCAAGGACTTCTGGGACCCTGAAGGTACAGGTATTACATCTCTTATTGGTACTGGCGATGAACTACCTTCATGGTTAAGTATTACGAAATCAAGCAGTGATCAGACGCAGTGGATATTAAGCGGTATACCAAACGAAGTTGCTTCATATTCATTTGATTTGAGGGCAGAGGATGCTGATGGAATTGGAGAAAGAGAAGTTGAATTTAGTGTCCTTGATAATCCGGTAAACTTTATTAATCCCGGTGATGGCTCTCCGGTTTGGTCAGACACACTGAAACTAACTGATGCAACAGAATATAAGCTTTATTCGTTTACCCTGGTTCAGGGCAGAGATTTCTATGATTTTGAAGGAGACACACTTACAATTACCAATGTAGGAGGAACCTCATGGTTGAGTATTGAGAAATTCTCTCCGGGAATATGGCAAATAAGAGGATACCCAACAGAATCAGAAATAGGGAATCATACTATTTCACTTAGCCTGAGTGATGGTACACACTCCACTACTGCTGACTTTCAGCTATTCGTTTACGCAATTGTAGAGTACAGGAATGTACAAATCAAGGCTGCCGCAGGGACCAATTACGGCATTGATACTATGGCAACCATGATATCCGGAATTCATACTGCTCCCGATGGACTGGCGACATTCCAGATGTCAATTGATGTAATGCCCCCTGCAGGGGAAGCTATCATCAGTGGCATTTCGGGTGGTGATGCAACAGTAAACTCATGGGGCATAGGTGATGGAACAGATGTCAACCAGGATCCTATTTTCAGGGGAAGCGATCAGGAATGGGCTGAAAGTATCAATAATATCCAGATTGTCAATTTCAATGCAAACGGAGGTGAACTTTCCCTTACCGATTTCAGGAACTTTTCATTTGACTCTCTTACCATTGTCAATGCACAGACAGGTGACAGAGATGCAGTGGCTTTCGTAGTCAATGGAGATACAACTGATCTGGGAATAGGGGGTATTTCGGAAAAAACAGAAACTGTATCACTTGTGGCAATCATCGGTAGAGACTCCATTACAAATTTTGCCATTGGAGTGGGTGACGGTCCACAGCAAGCGATCAATAAATGGGCTGTTGAAGGAATCGGTGTGAATTATGATATGGGTTTATTTCGAAAATTGAAAGTAATTTCTGAAAGAGGCTCAGTGCAAAAATTCCCGAACCAAACAGGCTTCAGGCATGGTACTGAAGTAAAACTTGTACCCATAGCGGATGAAGGCGCCAGCTTTGATGGCTGGTCGGGCGATACAACGGCTGCCACAATCACAGGGGATACAATCATTGTTGTTATGGATGCCGATAAGGAGATTTTAGCAAATTTCCCACTGCTGACTTATGAATTAAACGTCTCAACCGAAAATGGTGCAGTTGAACTATCTACGGATCAGACCATTTATGATCATGGCACTGAAGTAAGACTTATTGCAAAAGCTAATGAGGGTTACCGCTTTAATGACTGGTCGGGCGATACGATCGGAGCAACAATAAATCATGATACCTTGACCATTCTAATGAACTCTGATAAGAATATTACTGTCAATTTCAGTCTGATACCAAGGTATACATTGACAGTTTCTGCAGTTAATGGAGCTGTTAATATAGCTCCGGACCAGGAAACTTTCGAAGAAGGGACCCCGGTTGATCTTAGCGCAACACCGGATATTGGTTATGTGTTTGATGGCTGGAGCGGAGATTTGATCGATACAGCAACCGCTGTGACGCTTGTAATGGATGCAGATAAGAATGTAATTGCCAATTTTAGTCATGAAACCGGATTGTTTTCCTATGAAAACGGACTTACACTTTCTGTGTATCCAAATCCTTCAAAAGGAATATTCATATTAGATATACCTGCTGAAACTGTTTATACATATTTTGTATATACGATAACAGGAACTAAATTGAAAGAGGCAAAAGTTTCGGGCAAGAATGAGCTGGATATGAGTAGGTATCCAAATGGTATGTATATGCTAAAAATCAGGTCAGAGAATGGCTTTGCTGTGAAGATACTTATTTTAGAATAATTGATCTATTAAAAATGAATAACAAGACAACCTAACTTATGAATTCCAAAAAACCTAAATTCCAGGCATCGTTGTTGGTGCTAGCTTCTTGTTTTACTTTGCCACATTTAGTTTTCGCCCAGGAACAAAATAGAACAGAAGAAAAACCAAATGTGATCATTGTAATTACCGACGATCAGGGAATGGGCGACCTGGCCTGCCATGGCAATCCCATAATCAAAACTCCTGGCCTGGATGATTTTTATAAGGAATCGGTAAGATTTACAAATTTTCATGTATCTACGACAAGTGCTCCAACCAGGGGTGCACTAATGACCGGAAGGCATACCAACAGGGTTAATGTATTTCACACGATTACAGGACGTTCCTTGCTTTTCGAA
>JAGLSB010000195.1 GCA_023135955.1 Bacteroidales bacterium
GTTTAGTTGTTGAGTGGTTCCGTTTCTTATAACCGCGTAACCGCTTAACCGCTTCTTTTAGTTGTTCCGTTTTTTCTAACCGCGTAACCACGTATCCGCTTAACCGCTTCTTTTCATGGTTTAGTCGGCTTTTTTGTAGATAATGCAAACGAGGGTTTTATCGTCACCACCCATATTTATGCTCATACCATAAGGTTTTGAATCATTCATTTTTATTTGTGCTTCACCTGCATTACCGGTTAGTTGTTCCCAGATAGTAACAGCCATATGCACTCCGGTTGCTCCCGTAGGATGACCCCATCCAATGAGACCTCCTGTTGTATTAAAAGGAATTTCCCCATCTCTGGAAGTTTTCCCTGCGAGTACAAAGTCTTTTCCTTCACCCGGTTTAGCCAGCCCTAATGCTTCAATCGATAATATACCTGCAATACTGAAACAATCGTGAGTTTCAATTGTTCCAAGCTGATCAACACTGATATTTGCACTTTTAAGAGCCTGAGAAATTGCCTGTTCCATTGTGGTAAGTTTCGTTGGGTCTGTTGGTGGTTTTGTAATATCTTCCATAGCATGTCCCCATCCAACTATTTCTACTGTCTGGTCCTTTGGGACTCCAATTTTTTTCAAACCTTCTTCCGATATCAAAGCTATTGCCGAGGCTCCATCTGAAACTTTAGAGCAGTCAAAAATATTGAGGCAAGGAGTAAAATACTTAGCGTTTGGTTCAGTCATACCAAGTCCCTTCAAATCCTTTGAATTATTTTGATATTCTTGTGCGGTAGGACATAGTCTAGCATTTTCAATAGCATTCTCGAACCATTTTGCCATTGCTTCGCGAGTTTTATCTTTTCCATATTTCTGAAAATAGGCATCGGCCCGGTCACTGAATTGTCCAGGAAAGAAATAAGCATGACCTTTTTTTCTGTCTTGAAACCAGCCGGCAGCTGCGAGGTAGTCGGCTCCGTAAATAGCTTTAACAGAGTTTTGTACTTCAACTCCCAATGCCAGAACTACATCAGCAGTTTCAGCAAGAACAGACTTCATAGCTGTTAGCAAAGCTAATCCGCCCGAAGCACAAGCGCCTTCCACAGAAGTAGCAGGTTTAAATCTCAAATTATCATCGACCATTGGCATCATTGCATTCAGGTGTGCCTGTTTGTTAAATCGTGCTGCGATAAAATTTCCTATAACACTTTCATCAACATTTTTACCACCTCCAATCTTGCTTAAAGTTCCTTCTGCAGCTTCCTTAATATAATGTTCAAGTCCCGGTCTTGGTTTACGTGGATTAAATTCAGAGCGACCTGTGCCCAATGATATTGTATTATATCCTGCAGTTAAATATACTTTTCTTCTTAAAGATGTCATAATAATGAATTTTAAGTGTAATCGTTGATTGGTCCGTATGCATGATAAAATCCTGTAAGTAAAACTTTATTCACATCGTCTGCCTTTTGTGCCACTCCCTGGTCTAAAAGATATTCGCCTATTTGTTTTGATTTTTTAGCATATTCAATGGCCAGTGTTGCTCCATTATTATCCATTGCTCTCAATTCCATGTAATATTCTCTTATTTCGCCGTCACGGAATGGATTTCTGATAATTTCTTTCCATGGAACATGTAAATCAGGCAATTTACCAAGGAATTTATCAACCTTATCATTAATTTCATCTAGTTCAACATAAGCTGCTTTTTCGGAATCGTAAATCCCAGATATCTTAGCTTTATCATATTTTAGTATTCCGTCTTTTTGAGAACCGTTGGCATATTGGCCTCCTTTTATTCCCATTCCTACAAGTTTATCAAGGAAAGGACTATGAACTTCTTCATCTTCAAAACGGGAATTCATTACCGACATAATATAAATACACACATCTAAGCCAACATAATCTATTAGCTGAAATATTCCCATTGGTCGTATAAGGAAGTCCTGGCTTACCCGGTTTAAAGCATAAATTGCTTCTGGCAGCCCAAGCTTTGGTGCGAGTCTTTCAATTTCATTTATTGCATAAAGAGCATCACGCATGAAGTGTCCGTTTCCAATAAATCCTGCTATGTCGCTGGAAGGAACAATTATTTTACCTATGTTTCTAGCATAGGTTTTTGCAAATTCTACAAGGTCGACATCTGTATTCTCTGTAACAATAAGTTCAACTAATTTTTGAATTGCTGGTGGGTTATAAAAATGAAAACCTATTATTCTTCCTCCTAAATCGGCTTTTTTATCCAGTTCATTAATAGGAATTGAAGATGTATTGGTAAAAAACCATGCTTTATTCTTATTGTTTTGATCAATATCTGAATAAAGGTTTACCTTGAGATCAGGATTTTCGCTAACAGCTTCAAAGACCATGAATGAATTATATGCCGCGTTCATATTTGTTGTGGGTCTGAGTACAAGCATAACGTCATTAATATATTGATCTATTATATCCTGATTCTCAATTAGGTCACTGCGATCTTTATAAACTTCTCTAAGCTGAACTGTAGTTTTTTCAGCAGTTCTGAGAATCTGAGCTCTCAGATAGGTTGTTAGTCCGTTCAGTGCAGTATCGGAAACATCAATGGCATTGAGAATGTATGTTTTATCCTTATTCTCAGGTTTGAAACTTAACTTTGCCATTTCAAGCATGGTAAGAAGAACAATTCCGCTCCCCATTTTCCCTGCAGCTCCAAGAACGCTAACATTTTGTAGTCTGTTATCGTAGTTCATATATAGTTTTTTTTGATTAATCCCAGTTTGCTTTTCTTTTCTCTAAAAAGGCTCGCATTCCTTCTTTGCCCTCTTTTTCGAATAGTTTACTGAATTCTTCCATTTCCAAAGCACTTCCAATAGTGAAACCATTAAGAACACCATTATGTGTTACTTTCTTTACTTGCTTGATAGCTTGTGGACCTTTCGTACCAATCAGATCGGCTATTTTAAAAACTTCATC
>JAGLSB010000196.1 GCA_023135955.1 Bacteroidales bacterium
CTCTATATTTTCGATGAAAAATATGGAAACGTAGGACTTGTTGAACCCAATCCTAAAAAGTTTAAATTAAAAGGAACCTTCAAAATTGAAGAAGGAAATGGACCACATTGGGCACATCCTACAATTTACAATGGATACCTTCTTCTCAGACATGGCAAAGCCTTAATGGTTTACGACATCAAAAAGAACAGAAACTAATAAAATTCACCGGGCACTTTCATGATTAACAAACAAAATATTATTCTTTTTCTCCTGGTATTTGCAGGACTTACATCCCTAAGCTGGTGGTTGATTGCTGATCCGGTTAAAGACCTAACCACCAGCGAACCCGGAGCCGATAACCGGGGAGAACCTGTGGCTGTTAATCTGGATATTAATATCGGAGAATTCTATGAAAGCTTTGGTAAAGAAAGTAGTGATCTGAAAGAAACCTGGCCAAGGTTTCGTGGAGAACATTTCGACAATATCAGCCGATCTGATATTGCTCTCATCGATAAATTTCCACCAGAAGGTCCTGATATAAAATGGACAATACATCTGGGGGAAGGTCATGCTGGTGCTGCAATATATGAGGGGAAAGTTTATGTACTGGATTATGACGAAGAACTCCATTCTGATATGTTGAGATGCTATTCACTCGAATCTGGTACCGAACTTTGGAAACGCTGGTATAAAGTTAATATTAAACGAAATCATGGAATGTCGAGAACGGTTCCTGCTGTTACTGAAGATTATATTCTTACCATCGGCCCCAGAAGTCATGTGATGTGCGTAGATCGCGATGACGGTGATTTCAGATGGGGACTAAATGTAGAAGCTGAATACCATACTGAAATCCCATTCTGGTATACGGGACAATGTCCTTTAATTGATGATGGGAATGCGATTATTGCAACTGGCGGAAAAGCACTTATGGTTGCCATTGATCTGAAAAGTGGTGAGAAAATTTGGGAGACTCCAAATCCAGGAGAATGGGCTATGTCGCATGCATCCATTATGCCTTTTACATTCGAAGGAGTAAAAATGTATGTTTATAGTGCTATAAGAGGCGCATGTGGAATTGCTGCTGAAGGTGATAATGCTGGTGAGGTACTGTGGGAAACCTCTGAATGGAATCACCAGGTTGTAGCTCCATCGGCTGTTTGTATGCCCGATGGGAAAATTTTCCTTTCAGCTGGATACGGTGCTGGCAGCATGGTATTACAACTGAAAAAAGAAGGCGATAAATTTTCAACAGAAATATTGCAAAAATATACCCCCAAAGAAGGACTGGCTAGTGAACAACAAACTCCTGTAATGTTCGAAGGACATCTTTTTGGGATATTACCCAAAGATGCTGGTCCATTGAGAAATCAATTTGTTTGTGTAAGCCCTGATGACTTTACTAATATTATTTGGTCCAGCGGACAATCAGTACGCTTCGGACTTGGACCATATATGATCGCTGATGGCAAATTTTTTATTCTCAGCGATGACGGAACTCTTACTATTGTAAAACCCTCTGTTAGTCAATATATTGAGATGGATCAGTTCAGGGTAATCGAAGGACAGGATGCCTGGGCGCCTCTTGCTATTGCTGATGGCTATCTCGTAATGCGTGATTCAGAAACCATGCTTTGTATTGATATTGCCAGGAACAGGCTTTAAAACGAAAATAAAATTTCAAAATGAGCAAAAAAAGCATAGGCATATTGATTCTGGTTATCATAGGAATAATAATTACAATTATTATTCTGGATTTTTTAGGGAACCGACCTAATAACCGAGGCGACAATCCATATGAATATAACGTGGAGGAATTCAAAGCTGTTGATGCTTCACTAATTCATTATAAGGAAACAAAAAATATTCCTTTGGGAGACATAATAGCGAGAGGAATGGATATTTTTAAAGGTGATATCTATATTACCGGCCAAAATTTTCTTCAGGTCATCCAGATAAATGGGGTTAAAAAATTAAATGTTGAGCTCGAAGAAACTGGTATATGCCTTTTAGTAAAAGAAGAATTTATTATTGTTGGTTTACAGCAAAAAATCATCCTTTTTGATCATGAGGGACAAATACTCAATTCCTGGATGCCAGACAAAGAAACAACCTATATCACTTCCCTTGCAATGAAAGATGATATTCTCTATGTGGCAGATGCCGGAAACCGAAGGGTACTCAGATACAATATTGACGGTACTTATATTGGCGAGTTTGAAGGAAAATCAGAAAGTGAGGCAGGTCATGGCTTCATTATTCCAAGTCCACATTTTGACCTTGTTGTCAATTCTTACGATGAGCTTTGGGTAGTTAACCCTGGAAAACATGCCCTCGAAAATTATACCGACGAAGGCGATCTCAGAGGATTCTGGGAAAGCAGTTCAATGAAAATAGAAGGTTTCACAGGATGTTGTAATCCTGCAGAAATAGCTGTCCTTAGTAATGGATCATTTGTTACGGCCGAAAAAGGAGGAATGGTAAGAATAAAAATATATTCCCAATCAGGACAGCTGGAAAGTGTAGTTGCTGCACCTGAAAAATTTGTGGAAGAAGGAAAGGCTCCGGAAGTAAAAGTTGATGAAAACGATATAATATATGCACTCGATTTTGATAAAAAGATGATCAGGGTCTTTGAAAAAAAGTAAGTTTAATTTAATACGCAAAAAATGACGAGGAAAGCCTTTTTCAATATGTTTTTCAGGACATCCATCCTAACCGGAATGGCGGCTCTGGTCGGTGTATTTTTTTTTAAGGATCAGATAAGTCAGAACGGAAAATGCCCAACCAACCCCACATGCAAATCTTGTAGCAAACTTTCGAATTGTTCATTAGACGAGGCTAAAACCTTTAGAAACATCCATGAATAAAACCAAAAAACACAAGGATCTGACATTTGGATGTTACTATGTGGCAAAAATATAAATAATATCACATGAAAGATGGCTGAAGAAAAAAAACTAAATAGAAGGGATTTCATCCAGAATGGGGCTAGAATTACTGCCGGGGTATCAATTGTTGGGGTGGGTGTTGTTGCAGCTACAAAGTCATCTAAAGACAAATACGTCTGGCAAATTGATCCCGCCAAATGTACTCAATGCGGCCGATGCGCAACTGATTGTGTTAAAAATCCTTCAGCAGTAAAATGTGTTCATGCCTACGACGTTTGTGGTTATTGCGATCTATGCGGTGGATATTTCAAACCGGGAATGAATGCATTGCAAACGGGAGCCGAAAATCAATTGTGCCCAACGGCTGCCATTGAAAGAAGATTTATTGAAGAACCTTATTTTGAATATATTATCGACGAAGATCTATGCATTGCATGCGGATTATGTGTAAAGGGATGTGGGGCCTTCGGAAATGGATCTTTTCAGCTGCAAATTCGACACGATTTATGCGATAATTGCAATGAATGTGCCATCGCAAGGGTATGTCCTTCCGATGCCATCTCAAGAATCCCTGCCAATCAGGCTTATATTATTAAAGGAGAATCTGTAGCAAATGATGAAAGTTAAACTATGAAGAATTCACTCTCAAAAATATTTCTGTTTCTGATTTTCACATTCCTGTTTCTGGGGGTATATGGTCAGAATAGATTTCCGAAACCCGAGTTCGACTCAGGATACGAACAACCCTCACCTACTAAGCCTGAGCCACGAAGTAATGCAATGGAGATTTTGGATGTTTTTGTACTTCTTGCAGCATTATCATTATCATCATGGTTAGCCATTAAAAAAAGATCGAGACAGGGAATTCTCTGGTTATCAATTTTTTCAATAATATATTTCGGATTTTATCGTGAAGGCTGTGTATGCTCTGTTGGGGCAATCCAAAATGTAGCTCTTGCATTTTTCGACTCAGGATACAAAATATCACTTACTATTCTTGCTTTTTTCCTTCTACCCTTAATTTTTGCACTTTTTTTTGGACGATCCTTTTGCGCGGGAGTTTGTCCGCTTGGTGCCATTCAGGATCTATTGGTAATAAACCCAATTTCAGTCCCTAGCTGGATAAGAAAAACTTTGGACTTTGTACCTTATTTGTATCTGGGATTTGCAGTCTTATTTGCTGCTACAGGAACAGATTTTATCATCTGCCGATACGATCCATTCATTGGAATATTCAGAATGAATGCTCCTTATATTATGATCATACTTGGAATTGCCTTCTTATTATTAGGAATGTTTTTCGCGCGCCCTTATTGTAGAGCATTTTGCCCATACGGTGTTTTGCTAAACTGGATGTCCAAAGTTTCAAAATGGCACATGACCATTACACCAGACGAATGCATAAAATGCAAACTTTGTGAACCTTCTTGTCCTTTCGATGCTATAGAAATTCCTATCGATGAAAAAGAAAGAACTGAAGATACAGTTCGAAAAAACGTCAGGAGATTCAGCATTTATGCAATTCTTATTCCTCTTTGGATGCTGGCTGGCGGATTTGCCATCTCCAAAGCTCATGTATTTCTGTCGAGGGCTAATCCCGATGTATTTCTGGCCGAGCTTATGATTACAAATCCGGAACTTATAGATGACACAGAGAATCTTGATATTCAGACATTCCTGGAATCGGGTAAAACCATGGAGCAGCTGGTAGAAGAAGCTTCTGTTATAAGAATGAAATTCAAAAAAGGGGGCTGGTTTCTTGGAGCTTTTCTTGGACTGGTAATTGGAGTTATGGTTATGAATCAATTTAAAATGCGTAAACAAGATATCTACGAGCCTCATAAAGGAAATTGCTTTAGCTGTGCACGTTGCATGGATTTTTGTCCCGTAGAAAAAAAGATATAAAATGGATCAACAAGAAAAAATTAAATTATCCCATCAGGTGATGCTAATTTCAGGCATCTTCACTTTATTTATTGCCAGTTTATTGATATTCAATTTCTGGCATATGAAAAAAAATGATCCCATCGAAAACGAGATAATTGCCACTTTTGTTGAAAGATTGGCTTCTGATCCCCGAAATGAAGAAATCATGGTTGAGATCAGGAATCTTGATCTTCTTGCCAGAAAAGCATATTTCACAAGCATCTGGCAGGTAAATGTTGGCTCTTATATTTTACTGTTTGCAGGGATTATTTTTGCATTAGCGCTAAAAATAAACACCGATCTGAGAAGAAAAATTACCCTTCCGGAAGGCTCGGATGAGAAGTTATTTCCATCCCGAATCATTTCACAGCGTTGGTTATTGATCTCCGGATTAACAATTATAGGTTTCGCCCTTCTGGCAGGCTTCCTCGGTAAAGATCAGTTGAAAAATTTTTCACCTCAGCATGCCGCAGCCTTTTCCCGGGACAGTATCGACGAATCAATTGAAGTGATACAACTTGTAGACCCTGAAGCAAATCCGGTTTTAACCACAGACACCCCTGTTGAAAATGGTCAGGCTGAAGACAATACAAATGCAAATGAAATAAGTATACCGGCAGCCAGTGCAAGTTCAAAAACCTATTATGGCATTGAAGATTTTAAAAAGAATCAGAATACATTTAGAGGAGCACTTGGTCACGGTATTTCTTATAGTAAAAACATACCCGTTGATTGGGACGGTGCTTCAGGGAAAAATATTAAATGGAAAGTAGCTACTACTAAATCAGGATTTAATTCACCAGTAATATGGGAAGATAAAATATTTATTTCCGGGGGTGATAAAACTGCACGAATTGTTAGTTGTTTCGATCGGCATAAAGGACAGCTGATATGGGAAAAGGAAGTAAAAGACATCCCGGGTTCACCGGCAGCTCCACCAAGAACAACTGATGATACCGGACTTGCAGCTCCAACAATGGCTGTTGACGGATATTATGTCTACGCAATTTTTGGAACAGGAGATATCATTGCTTTCGACCTTGATGGAAACAGAATTTGGGCCAGGAATCTGGGCGTTCCCGATAATCATTACGGACACTCATCTTCTCTTATTGTGTGGGAAAATAAACTTATTGTACAATACGATTCCGGTAAAGGTGGTAGGATGCTGGTATTATATACTGAAACCGGTGAGACCATCTGGGATATTAAAAGACCCAACCTGATATCATGGAGTTCTCCAATTCTTGTCGATGACAAAGGGAAAATGCAAGTCGTAACCTCAACCGATCCATATGTTGCAGGATATGACCTTGAAACAGGAAACGAATTATGGAAAGTTGAATGTATGATGGGTGAAGTTGCTCCTTCTCCCGGATATTATAATGGATTGATCTATGCTACAAATGAATATGCTATCCTGGCTGCTATCGATCCAGCAGCAGGCCCTGCGGTGGTTTGGGAAAATGATGAATACCTGGCTGAAGTATCAAGTCCTGTAGCCAGCGACGGAATATTGTACATTGCTACAAGCTATGGAGTACTTGTTGCCTACGATGCTCTAACCGGAGAAAAATACTGGGAACACGAATTCAATAATGGTTTTTATTCATCTCCAATGGTCGCCGATGGTAAATTATATATAATTGATATGGGTGGAGTAATGCATATTATTTCAGCTGATAAAACAGGAAATATAATTGGACAACCTGAGCTGGGAGAAGATGGATATGCCTTACCGGCATTTGCTGATAACAGATTGTACTTTAGAACAAATACCAGTTTATACTGTATTGAAGAGGAGTAAAGAATGAAGGTAGATATTAAAGAAATAGACCAGTTTACTGAAAGTCTGGGAAAAGAGAAAAAGGATGTAATTCCAATCTTACAAGCAATTCAGGGTAAATATAATTACCTTCCAGAAGAAGCACTTACACGGGTATGTGAAATTACGGATATTACCCCTGCGCAAATCGTTAGTGTAGCGAGTTTTTATGCTCAATTTAGATTTCAACCTGCAGGAAAGCATTTAGTTAAGGTTTGCATGGGTACTGCTTGTCATGTAAAGGGAGCCGAACAGGTTTATGATGCTTTTAAAAGGGAATTTAAGCTTGAAGGACTAAATGACACTGATGCATCTGGAAAATATACTATTGAGAAGGTGAACTGTTTAGGCTGTTGCACATTAGCTCCTGTAGTTCAAATCGATAATATTACTTACGGGCATGTCAGTTCTAGTACAATTGGCGAAGTTCTGAGTGATTTTGAAAGTCAAAAAGATAAGACAGGAAAAAAACAATTCAGGAAA
>JAGLSB010000197.1 GCA_023135955.1 Bacteroidales bacterium
AACGAATATCTGATTTAATAGCTCGTGCTGGAGGACTTTCACCTGAGGCATATCCAGAAGGAGCAACCTTGTATCGTAAAATAGAAATGGATGAACAGACCCGACAAAGAATATTGGAACAATTGGAAAAAAGTTTCACAGATAAACTGGAACCTACTACTGAAAATATATTGCAGGAACAGGCCATAGGGATCGATTTACCCTCGATATTGTCCAAGCCAGGCTCAGAGTACGATCTCCTATTAAAAGACGGAGATCGTCTAAAAATCCCGGTTGAACTACAGACAGTACGACTAACCGGAGCACTGCTTTATCCGGTTACAGTAAAATACGATAAAGGAATGAGATTATCAGGATATGTGTCAAAGGCAGGAGGATACATGGATAATGCACAAAAGAACAAGGCCTATGTATTGTATGCAAATGGTACCGTTGATCGCACAAAAAGTCTTATGTGGATTAAGGATTACCCTGCTATTGAACCGGGAGCAGAGATTATTGTGCCTTTGAAGCCAGAAAGAGAAAAGCTTTCTCCACAGGCGGCTATAAGTATGAGTTCGGCTATTGCTAGTATGGCATTGGTTTTGGTGACTTTGGTTGGGGTGTTTTAGAGAAAGACTTATTACTAGCGTACGATTCGAATCTGGATGGCATTAGGGATAGGGTTTTCAGATACTAATATGAGATACCCTCCACCCCCAGCTCCACTAAGTTTCCAACCAATTGCTTCTTTTTTGTAGGGTTCTAACATCTCAAAAATGGCTGGATTTACCATATTGGGAAACATGGCGATTTGAGCCTCAAAAGCTTCTCGCATGGCTTTTCCAAAATTTTGCAGGTTTTGATTTTCTATAGCTTTCCAGCAATTATTAGCTGCATCTGCCAGGTTTTGTGCATTGGGTCGATTAATATTAGTATTTGCCAATACATCAAAGTCTCCAATACGTGGTGATAGTGAAATAAAATAAAGATGTTTTTCTATGAACTCTAGAATCTCATTATTGTTTTCCGATTCTATGGAATCTGGCCAATAGTTTTCTTTGCTATAATTTAATTTGTTCACTCCCGGGAAAACGATACCTATGGAATCTTGTGAGCCTGAAATTATTTTTGTCCCGGGGGGATTCTCAAAACTAAAAAGCGTTTTTGCAAGAATCTCCTTGTCTCCCACTGGAATGTCTGTTTGCCAAAGCTGAATAGCCTTTTTTCGGGTGCTGCTTGACATGCCACTTCTATCGTTAAAA
>JAGLSB010000198.1 GCA_023135955.1 Bacteroidales bacterium
AATAATACTTTATACTGGGATATTAGTAAGCCTTCGGTCATCTACACCTAAAAATACAATAAAAATGAATTTGGTTTAAGCCTGGTATCCAGGCAGAAGTTCTTCCAGTTTTTGGATAGAGTGGTCTGGAATTCGGGTTAGCACATCTTTTAGCCATGCATTTGGTTCCACATCGTTGATTTTGCATGTCCCTAAAAAAGAGTAAATCATTGCTGCACGAAGAGCTCCATCATGAGATCCGGCGAACATATAGTTTTTTCGTCCGAGTGCAACCGGCCTAATACTATTTTCAATAAGGTTGTTATCTATTTCCCAGTCTCCATCATCAACATATCTGGACAGCCGGTTCCATAACTTCAATGTATACGCAATAGCTTCACCAATGGCACTCTTTGGTAGTACTTCAATGAGTTCCTTTCTCATCCACTGCTCCATTTCGGTCAGGATAGGTACGGATTCTTTCTGTCTCAGCTCTTTTCTTTGCTCAGGAGTGAATTTCTCTTCCCGGGCTTTCCTCTCAATTTGATACAATTCCTGGAACTTATGCAATGCATACCTTGCTCGCTTAGGATCATTCTCCTGTGCTTTATCGAACTTACGTCTGGCATGAGCCATACATGCAAGTAAGGTGATACCCTGTTGCTTGTCAAATTTATTATATGCAACATACCCATCTGTCTGCAATGCTCCACTATAGCCGTCCAAAAACTCCCGGGGTCCATCCTGTCCCCGGCCTTTCCGATAATCGAAACAAACCCGCTTTTCTTTTGGTGAGTAATACACCCAATGGTATCCTTTATGGGTTGATCCGGGCTTGTCTTTGGTCAGCACCGGAATGGGAGTCTCATCAGCCATCAGGTAATTGCTCTGGAGAACCTGTTCTTTTAACTTATCATACAATGGCTCCAATAAATGGCACGCCGCTGAAAACCATCCATTGATTGTTGACTCTGCTATGGTAATATTGTCTCTTTTGAACTGTTTTACCTGACGATAAAACGGAAGATGATCCTCATATTTACTGATCATCAAATGAGAAAGTAACCCAGGTCCTGCATTGCCCTTAGGAATGGGCAGACTGGGTAGTTCTCCAATAACAATACCTGCATCATTTGGCAGTGCATACTTAGGACGATCGTATTTGACTACATAAAATTTACCTGGTGAATATTCCAATATTTCCGTTGTAACAACTCCGATCTGTTTTGCTGTGCTAACATCATGCTTGGGTTCGATTACATGTACCTCCCTTGGAAGATGCGAAGGCAGAGGCATACGTACAGGAGATTCTTTTTCTTTGGATGGCTTCTTGCGGGTATAGCTTAGTTCTTCCGTTTCTAGTTCTGGCTGTTTTTGCTCCGGAATATCCATCCCTAAGGATAACTGCCCGGTATCGGCAGGAATAAAACGTTCGCTTTTTGCTCCGAAGATCATTTTCTTGAGTTGAGCAAGTTCTTGTTTGAGATATTGAAGTTCGACTTCTCGTTCATTATCTCGGGCAATAATCCGCTGGATTTTTTCATACTCCTCATGGGTAATAAATACCCCCTTTTTACTATGTACATCCTGCCCGTTTTGCATGTCTGCAAGTAATGACAAAATCTCTTGAAAGCCTAATGTTTACAAGGGTTTTTATTAAGAATATTATACTGAATTGTTGATAAAATACCGCTTCTTTTTCTTGTATTTCTCAATGGAAATACCCTCAATCATCAGCATCAAATTTGTTAAACTCATCTGACAGGAAACTGCACCATTATTAAATCCGGGAAGCTCGAATGTGCCGGATTCCAACCGTTTGTAGTAAAGAATAAACCCTCCCTGTTCCCACCTGAGAAGTTTAACCTTATTGTGGCGACGATTAACAAAGATGAATACCTCCCCTGAGGTAGGATTTCGTTTTAACTGTCCTTGAACAAGACCACTCAAACCATCAAAACTCTTTCTCATATCGGTAGGTTCCCGGTACATAAAATAACGAAATGAAGAGGTAAGTGAAAACATACTGATCAAATGACGTTAATCAAAGCCTTGATTCTGGGAATGCTCACCTCATCGCTTAAAGTAATCTGTACGCCATTGGGATAGAGAATCTGAACTTCTCCTTTAAAAGACTCTTCAATAGGATTTAACTCTACAGGAATAAATCCGGATCCGGAAAAAGCCTGTGATCTTTTGTATTTACGTAACCAATAGTAAAATATTTGTAAGCTTAGATCATGCTTATTACAAAATTTCTTCGGCTTAATTCCGCTGGTCTGCCATTTCTTTATCAAGGGAAACATATCCCGCTCTGTCTTTTTCATGAATTAATTTTGGCACTAAGATAAGGTGACAAAAAATCCTGTAAAAGATGTAGGTGGCCGAAGGCTTAC
>JAGLSB010000199.1 GCA_023135955.1 Bacteroidales bacterium
TAAAAATCTTTTAAAATTGTAATTTTGTCAGAGAAACCAAGTTATTTTGTCAGTCAATAATTATGAATGTACAACAAATAAAACAACGTTTTAGTATAATTGGAAACTTTTACGGACTGGAACACGCTATAGATATTGCCATGCAGGTTGCATCTACTGACCTGACGGTTCTTATAACAGGTGAAAGTGGTACAGGCAAGGAGGTATTTCCCCAAATAATCCACAGCTTAAGTGCAAGAAAACATGGTAGTTATATAGCTGTTAACTGTGGTGCAATTCCTGAAGGAACCATCGACTCAGAGTTATTTGGTCATGAAAAAGGTGCTTTTACCGGAGCTCACGAAGCAAGAAAAGGATATTTTGAAGTTGCAGATGGGGGAACTATTTTCCTTGATGAGATAGCAGAATTACCACTTTCAACTCAAGTCAGATTACTACGGGTACTTGAATCAGGCGAATTTTTGAGGGTTGGATCTTCCAAGGTACAGAAAACGACAATTAGGCTGGTTGCCGCAACTAATGTGAATATTATCGAGGCCATCAAAAATAATAAATTTCGAGAAGACTTATATTACCGCCTTAATACAGTTCCAATTGATGTTCCTGCACTCCGAAAGAGAGGTAGCGATATTAGTTTGCTATTTAGAAAGTTTGCAAGTGATTTTGCTGAAACTTATCGGATGCCAACAATTGTTCTTACAGAAGATGCTAAGCACAGACTTGAAACTTATAAGTGGCCTGGAAATATAAGACAATTAAAGAATATGACAGAGCAAATATCCATTATCGAACAAGAAAGAACGATAGATGGTGAGGCTTTGGTAAAATATCTTCCCGACCACCACAAATCAAATCTTCCTGCAGTAATTGGTGGACAGATTGATAAAGAAACTTTTTCTTCAGAAAGAGAAATTTTATATAAAATTCTCTTCGATATGAAAAATGACATGAGTGATTTGAAAAAACTGGTACACGATATAATATCTGATTCTCAGGACAGTTCTGAAGTTCGTAAAAACAATGCAAATCTAATAGAAAAACTATATGAGGAAAATGAGGTCTCAGAAAAACCTGAACCAATAAAGGATTTTCAATTTTCGCGACCTAGAGATGAAGAAATCTCAGATACAGAAGAAATTGTTGAGGAATCGCTCAGCCTTTCGGATAAAGAAATTGAACTTATAAAGAAAGCTCTAAATAAGTACAATGGTAAGAGAAAACATGCGGCTAAAGAGCTTGGAATTTCTGAAAGGACATTATATAGGAAGATTAAGGAATATAATATTGAGTCGTAATGAAAGATATTCATAAAATAATATTCACAAACAAAAGCCTGAATACTTTCAAAATAGTTTTATTGCTATTTCTTGCAGGCATTACCATCTTGCCTTCATGCAAAATTAGTTATTCAATGAGTGGAACAAATATTCCACTTGAGATCGAAACTTTTTCAGTACAATATTTTCCAAACAGGGCACCACTCGTTCAATCCCAATTGAGCCAGGTTTTCACCGATGCTCTTAAAGATAAAATTGAAGGTCAGACAAGACTTGAAATGGTAACAGGGTTTGGAGATGTCGATTTATCCGGTGAAATAAAAAACTATGAAACCCGTCCGGTTGCCATCACCGGTGATGAAAGGGCAGCCCTTAACCGCCTCACAATAGCCATCAGAGTAAAATATACAAATTCTTTCAACCCTGATGAAAATTTCGATACACAATTTTCACGATACGAAGACTACTCAAGCTCTAGCAACCTCTCAGATGTAGAGGAAGATTTGATTGAACTCATTGTAGAAAATATTGTTGAGGATGTTTTTAACAAAGCTTTTGTAAACTGGTAATATTATGGATCCGGCAAAATTTAAGGATATAATCTTTACAAAAAACTTATCACAAATAAATAATACAGATCTAGATGATCTAATCTCTGAATTTCCTTATTTTGATATTCTAAGACTGCTGGACCTAATGAAAGTAAAATTGAATGATCCTGAGAAATATTCTGAAACACTTTCACAATCGGCAATATATTTTAGCGATAAAAAGAGGTTACATAAACTATTATATACTGATTTAAGAAAAACACTTATCAAGGATTATGGTGAAGCAAATAAAACTCTGGAATTAGATTCTGAGGATGAAGCTAATCAGTTGATAGAACATGACGAAAACGAATTACTCGATTTTTCATATTCACCAAAAAAAGATAAGAACGATGTAGCAATCAAAAAAACACATCAAAATAATATCCATGAGTCTGAGAAAAAAGTATCGCTTATAGATAGATTTCTGATTGAGGAGCCCGGACCTATCCGAGCTGATAAAGAAACAAGTTTGACAGGCGATGTGTCCAAAGCAAGTGTAATGGAAAGTGAAAATCTCTTAACAGACACATTGGCAAAGATTTATGTCAAGCAGGGCCTTTATAATAAAGCTATTTTTGCTTATGAGAAATTAAGTTTGAAATATCCGGAAAAAAGTGTTTACTTTGCGTCGCAAATTAAAGAAATTAAAGAACTTATAAATAAAAAATAAAACCAGATTATGCATACTTTATTCGTGATATTAATATTAGTCGTTTGTATTCTTCTCTCCTTAATTGTTCTGGTTCAGAATTCAAAAGGCGGTGGTCTTGCGTCCAACTTTTCTTCTTCAAACCAATATATGGGTGTAAGAAAAACAACCGACTTTCTAGAAAAAGCAACCTGGACACTGGCTACAGCCTTATTGGCATTCAGCTTGTTGGCAACCGTAACTCTTCCAAAAGCAGATATTGATGAGAGATCAAGGGTTGAAGGACAATTTGATGCCTCCCTTCTCGATCAGCCAACAGGCAATACTATCAGTTTACCTGAATCGACTGAAGAATCAGGCAATACAGAATAATAATAATCAAAAATAAATATATTCAAAAAGTGTCAGTCTGTCATAAAACTGACACTTTTTTGTTTTCATAGGACTCCTGATGATTTTTTGTATTTAACTGACATATTGTGCATTAGTCCAATTTAGGGTAGAATACCTTATAGTCCCTGATGTAAATTTGTCTTATGAATGCTAAGTGAAGTAGAAAAATTGGATTTGGCATAATATGTGATCAATGATGGACGAACAAAAAAATTAAACCTCAAAACTATAAAAGATGGCAGAAATAAATGTAAAACCTCTTTCAGACAGGGTCGTTATAGAGCCTCAGGAAGCGGAAGAAGTAACCTCTAGTGGAATTATAATTCCTGATTCAGCAAAGGAAAAACCCCAAAAAGGAACAGTTGTGGCGGTAGGCCCTGGAATCGGTGATGAAAAAATGCAGGTAAAAAAAGGTGACTTGGTTCTGTATGGAAAATATACAGGTACAGAGTTAAGCATTGACGGAAAAGATTTTCTAATCATGCAGGAATCTGAGATTTTAGCAATCGTATAAAAACAAAAAATCAATTTAAAAATTATAAAAAATGGCAAAAGAAATCAAATTTGATATCGAAGCTCGTGACCTTTTAAAACAAGGTGTTGATGCACTTGCAGACACAGTAAAAGTTACTCTCGGTCCAAAAGGAAGAAATGTTGTAATTGAAAAGAAATTTGGTGGTCCACAAATCACTAAAGATGGTGTTACTGTAGCCAGGGAAATAGAACTGGAAGACGCATTTGAAAACGTAGGTGCTCAAATGGTAAAGGAAGTTGCTTCCAAGACTAATGATGATGCAGGTGATGGAACAACAACTGCTACAGTTTTAGCACAATCAATAGTACAGGTTGGTTTAAAAAACGTTACTGCAGGAGCTAACCCAATGGATCTCAAAAGAGGAGTTGACAAGGCTGTGAAAAACGTTATTGAGAGTATTCACGCCCAATCACGTGAAATTGGAGATGATATCACGAAAATTGAGCAGGTTGCTTCTATATCAGCTAATAACGACAATAGCATTGGTTCTTTAATCTCTGAAGCAATGTCGAAAGTTAATAAAGAAGGAGTAATTACTGTTGAAGAAGCAAAAACTTCTGACACAACTGTTGAAGTTGTAGAAGGTATGCAGTTTGATCGTGG
>JAGLSB010000002.1 GCA_023135955.1 Bacteroidales bacterium
ATAATAATATTTATCTATGAATAGCTTTCCTGTTAAATCATAGATTTTCATCTGGACTTTATCAGTATTATTAATGTTTGCAGTTATTTTAAATTCGCCTGTATTTGGATTTGGCCACAGCTGGAAGTTTCGGATATCATTCAATTCATCTTCAATTCCAATTGCTGATTTTACAGTGCTTTTGGTTCTGTTGGAGCGTACTGAATTGTGTGATGTTGCTTTTTTGGTGCTCAAACAAGCTTCTGTATTGGCTATTTCCACAACATAGAAAAGAGAATCGGTAGCAGGAACATCCATGTCTGTCCATGAATTGTATAAACTGAAATTGGCCGCTACAATGTCGAGGGTTTCCCAACCATTTACGGTAGTATAACGGAGCACATTATAAGTAGTATAAACTATTCCGGTATAATTACCCCAAATAAGGTTGTATTCGTCACCAAGACCCAGATTAATTGTGAGGTGAATTGTTGTATGAGCATCACTTAATTCAGAAGTATTTCCGCAATTATCCGTAGTCATCATTTTGTACTTCCATGGTTTTTGTCTTGGATTAGAGTTGGAGTCAATGTAAATACTTTCCTGTTCATAAGGAACCGTAGCAACAAACATATATTCATCGGGTACAGAACTTTCTCGGTAGATATTGAATTCGGAAATTTCATCCTTATCAACATCCTTTTCCCAGACAATTACATTTGCCTGAAGTTCATCGTCTACTGTTACCATACATATTGGTACCGGATCGGGCGTAAGAACAGGAACTGTGAAGACTTGAATAGCATAGCAAGATCCTTCTGCAAAGGATACGGTAACGGAATAATCGCCCGGAGCTATATCCTTTAGGTCCTGTGTCACATCACCGGTTGACCATTCATACTGGAATACTCCATTGCCGCCTGAGGCACTAATGTCGATCTTACCGTCGCTGGTAGCACATCTGGCAGGAGTAACAGAAACCAGATTAATCTCAGGTGCTCCAAGTTCATTAATTGTGGCTTTTGTTTCACCCTGACAGCCATTTGCATCGGTAACAGTAAGGTTGTGTATACCTCCGGAGAGGGAGTTGGCGGTATCTGTAATTGCTCCGCTTTCCCAATCATAAGTATATGGCGCTGTCCCACCTGAAACAGTTGCCGTTGCTGAGCCATTTGCACTTCCGCAAATTGCACCTTCCGATACAATAGAAATTCCAATTATATCAGGTTGACTTATTGTAAATGATTGTGAATTAGCACAATCATCGGCATCAACAACAATTACTTCGTAAACACCGGCAGCCAGACTATCAGCATCTTTTGTTGTGCTGCCGTTCGACCAGGTATAAGTATAGGGAGGAATTCCTCCGAGTACTGAAAGATGCACAAAGCCATCATCGCTACCATTACAACTTGTATTCTGAACAACAGTACTTGCCTGGATTGTAGCTCCTCCTGTGTCGTTAATGGTTGTTGTGGCAGTTTTTGTACAGGAGTTTGCATCGCTAACACTTACCATGTAAATTCCTGATGTGAGTTCGGTAATAGTTTGTGTTGTTGCCCCGTTTGTCCACATGAAATCAAATGGCTCCGTTCCTCCTGATACAGTTACATTCGCCCCTCCTGTTGCCTGGTTACATTTGGTATGCGCAGCCTCAATTGTGAGTACCATTGGTTCA
>JAGLSB010000020.1 GCA_023135955.1 Bacteroidales bacterium
AAATAAGTATTTTTTGTTCTCCTGACCTATTTAACATTACATCGACCTGGGCAGGCCAATTTTGTAGTTTAAATCCCGATGTGAATATTAAAGTAATAAATGTTAAACTATCCTCTGGAGTTGAAAATTTATATATAAGCAAAAATTTAAGCTTTATATCAAAGGAATATTCTGAAATGAATGATGGATCAGCATGGAATGTAGTTGTTGGCCGTGAAGTTATGGTTCCAATTTTCAATTCTAAAAATCCGTTTTTAAATGAAATATGTCAACAAGGCATTTCACCCGAAAAGCTTGCTCAGATCTTCAGTGACCCTGAGAAAAAGAATTGGGGAACACTTATAGGTAACCAGAATAAGGCTCCTGTTAATTTCTATATGACTGACGATATGTCAATTAACTCAGGAATGGCTGAGTTGTTAAGTGTTAATCGATCTAGAATTGAAGGCATAAAAGCAGAAAACGATAATGAGCTAATCTCTATGGTTCAAAATGACCCATACTCGATTGGCATATGTAAATTTACAAGTCTCCAGGACATGAATATCAATAGTATTTCTGAAAATATAGAACTACTCCCAATTGACAGGAATGGAAACGGGAAGATTGATCATATGGAAAAGATTTATGATGATTTGAATGTTCTGTCGCGAGGAGTATGGATTGGGAAATATCCTGCCGCTTTGTTTGATAACATTTATTCTGTTTCTGCTGTAAAGCCGAAGAATGAGACTGAAGTTGCATTCTTGAAATGGGTTCTCTCTGATGGACAGCAATATCTTTATAATTATGGTTATAGCGACCTTTTATACAGCGAAAGACAGTCAAAGATTGCTTTGTTAAGTGAGAGTGAATTGAATCTGATCACATCAAATGAAAATTATGCTGGCTCGAATATTTTCCTGATATTCCTTGGCTCATTAGCACTTACTATTTTCATTGTAGTGTCAGTATCTCGTTATATGCGAAAGAAAAAAGCAGATATTTCTGATAGAGCTTCTGCTTCCCAACAAGATTTTGACGAGAGCTATGTTGATATCCCACTAGGATTGTATTACGACAAATCTCATACCTGGGCATTTATGGAAAAAGATGGAATGGTTAAAATAGGTATAAATGATTTCCTTCAACACACTACCGGCCATCTATCAAGGGTGAAAATGAAAGATACCGGGGAAAGAATTAGAAAAGGTAAACCTGTAGTATCCATTATTCAAAACGGAAAGCAATTAAATATACAATCCCCCATATCAGGAATAATTAAAGAACAAAACAAATTACTAAATACAAATTCTTCAATAATAAATTCTTCTCCTTATACAGATGGTTGGATATACAGGATAGAACCAACAAACTGGATAAAAGAAATTCAGTTCTTAAAAATAGGGAAGAAATATAAAGAAAACATCCAAAATGAATTTTCCAGATTGAAGGAGTTTCTTTCTGCATCTCTTAATCCAAGAGTTGCTGAATACTCTCATGTACTTCAAGATGGTGGAGCACTGACAGATGGGATTCTTAGAGATCTTGGCCCTGAAATATGGGAAGATTTTCAGACTAATTTTCTTGAAAACTAGAATATTTGAATCTAATAATATAAATCTTTAAACTAACTTAAATCATAAACTATGGGTGTTGATCGACGGAATTTTTTAAAGACTCTTGGAGTTGTCGGAAGCACATTAACAATGGCTAAGAGTTTTGGCGCCTCAGCAAGTGATGTAAAGAGTGATGTAGAATTCGATGGGATTCTATTTGACTCTACACTTTGCATTGGTTGCCAGAATTGTGAAATTGTATGTGCCGACCATTATGGGCTCCCTCAGCAGGAGGACTTCCCGGAACCGGGAAAAAAACGTGAACCCAATGCAACAAGTCGCATAGCCATGAATTGCTATGAAACTTCAAAGGGTGAAATGTATATGAGGGATGCATGCAATCATTGTAATGAGCCTGCCTGCGCCTCAGCATGCTTGACAAAAGCGATGTTAAAAACGGATGAAGGTCCTGTAATCTGGCGCGAGGAAAAATGTATGGGCTGCAGATCCTGTATGATTTCCTGTCCTTTTGATGTGCCAAAATTTGATT
Source organism: Bacteroidales bacterium (assembly GCA_023135955.1). Lineage (GTDB taxonomy): Bacteria > Bacteroidota > Bacteroidia > Bacteroidales > JAGLSB01. The sequence continues at coordinate 2,089 of JAGLSB010000020.1, forward strand.
ATGATAGTCCGAATCCGATTATTCAAAAATGCAGGATGTGCTTTGAACTTCTGCAAGAAGGACAAAAGCCGGTTTGTGTAGAAAATTGTCCGGCAGAGGCCTTGCTATTTGGTAAAAGACGCGATCTTATTGAGATAGCTAATGCCAGGATATATGCAGATCCTGAAAATTACAATCATGCCATTTATGGAGAGCATGAAGTTGGCGGCACAGGAATAATATATCTCGCATCTGTTCCATTTGAGGAATTGGGATTAAGAAATGATCTTGGAACAGTACCTTATCCTGAATATAACAAGACTTTCCTCTATTCAGTACCAGCGGTTTTAATCTTATGGCCGGCTTTTTTACTTGGGCTGTACAATGCCGCTAAGGAAAGATTAACAAAAAAACAAATAGAGGAGGAATCATGAACAGAGAACAACAAATCGGATTTTTTAAATTCTTCACCAATGAATTAAAACCTAAAGGGAAAATAATAACACCATTTAATGTAATTTCATTAATCACAATACTTGTAGCGATAGTTATTCTAGTAATTCGTTTTTCAAAGGGTCTGGGGTCTGTTGTCCATCCTTCGCAGGATCGTCCATGGGGACTATGGATAAATTTCAACGTTATTACAGGTGTGGCTTTTGCGGGAGGGGCTTATGTGGTCACATTTATGGTTTATATCCTGGGGTTAGAAAAATATCGACCTATCGTAAGGGCAACTGTATTATATGCTCTGCTTGCATATATGTTTTATGCAGGTGCACTATTGCTTGATCTGGGTCGTCCATGGAAGGTAATTAATCCAATTATTGGGAACTCATTTGGATTAAGCTCTGTGCTCTTTTTGGTTGCGTGGCATTTCATCCTTTATATGGGCTCGTTATTTATTGAGTTCTTTCCAACTGTAGCTGAGTGGGCAACTCTAAAGCGACAAAGAAGATTCTTTTCTTCACTTACTCTGGGAGTGGTAATATTTGGAATTGCACTCTCTACTTTACACCAGTCGGGTCTTGGAGCACTTTTCCTAATGGCTAAACCGAAGATACATCCTTTGTGGTATTCAGAATTCATCCCAATTCTATTCTTCATCTCGAGTATAGCTGCAGGACTATCACTGGTAATTGTATTAGAATCCATTGGTCAAAGGGTATTCAAAACCAATATGTCAGTTTCATATAAAAGTTCCCATAGCCGGATTCTGATTAGCCTGGCAAGAATATGTTCAATTTCATTGTTTGTATATTTCTTTATGGCACTTCTTGTCTTTTTACATGGCAAGAACTTAGAACATCTAAATACACCCTGGGGATATTGGTATCTGGTAGAAATTATTGGATTCGTACTGTTACCCTGCATAATATTCTTGTCTGCGTACAGACGACAGAATCTGCAAATGATTCGCATTGCAGCAGTATTAACAATAATAGGAATTATTCTAAACAGACTCAATATTTCAACAATTGCTTATCAATGGTATGCTGATTCATTAGAATTTCCTACCTGGATGGAAGTTGTAGTTAGTATTGCTGTAATAATGGTCCAACTGTTGGTTTTCAGGTGGATTGTAAGAAGAATGCCTGTATATAAAGAATCGCCATCCTGGATAAACGATAAAAAACAAGATAAATCGTTCTCTATAAAAAATAAATCATTAACACTAAACAATAGGAGGGAAAAATGGAAGGTTTCAGCAGAGTAGATATTTTCGACACAAAAGGAATAGAATATATATTCGTCATCGGATATTTAATATTCCTGATTATTTTCTGGAATGTTTCTAATAAACATGAAGGAATAATAATGAGAATTAAAACAGCAATCGGCAATCTTTCTGCCGGGATATTGAAAATTCCACAAGGATTGTTTTACAACAAGAATCATACCTGGACACATCTGGAGAAATCCGGAGAAGCAAAAGTAGGATTGGATGATTTTCTTCAGCATATTACCGGTGAAGTAAAATTAACCCAGCTAAAAAGTCCGGGTGAGATGATTAACAAAGGAGATGTATTAACACATATTGGGAAGGATGGGAAACAACTGAGTGTATTTTCTCCTATTTCAGGAAAAATCATTAACACAAATTCAAACCTTGATGAGAATCCTGAAATCTTAAATGAAGATCCATATGAAAAAGGCTGGATTTATAAAATCAAACCATCTAATTGGAAGGAAGAGACAAATTCCTACCTATTAGCTGAAGATGCAACAAACTGGTCAATAAAGGAATTAGACAGATTTAAAGAATTCCTCACTGGGGATACAATGAGAAAATATTCCGCTGAGCCTTCAATGGTTCTATTACAAGATGGTGGTGAAATACGGGATAATTTACTTGGGGATCTGCCCAATGAAGTATGGGAAGATTTCCAGAAGGAATTTCTCAATTTCTCTCACTAAAAAATAAATTAATACCGGTGTGTAAAAACACCGGTTTTTTATTGTATTTTGGATAGATTATTTTTCAGGTATATTTATTTGAAAAATTATTGAGTAGTGAATTCTTTTTTATCCATAAATAAAAAGGATTGTGAATATATTTAGTAAAAAAAAATTAAGATTCCGGTCCTCAATTTACGGTCAGGTAGTCTATACCATAACTATTCTGTCTATTATTCTATTTGTATCATTCGGTATTATTTTCAGGTCCGTGAATGAGGGGTACCTGAATAGGGTTATCCAACAAAACGGTAACAATATTGGGTCAATCGTTGAGGGAGCATTATATCATTCTATGCTAACAAACGACAGAAGTGCTTTGGAAAATACTCTCGATGTCATTAATACTTTACCAGGTATTGAAGATGTAAATATGTATGATAATAAGAACAATCTGGTATATTCACCCTATTTCTCAAACCCGTCTAAATACGACAATCCTAATTGCAAGGATTGCCATTCGAACCTTGATTCAATGTTTCCTCGGAAGGAAAAGTCGTTCAGAATTATAAATATAGTGAGCGAATGTGAAATGAGTCATAAAAACTATGATTCCAGACTTCTTTTAATCCGGGCACCCATTTTAAATGAAAAATCATGCTACACAAGCTCCTGTCATGTCCATAAAGAGAGCGATGAGGTTCTTGGCTCATTTGTTATCAAGATCCCTCTGGAAGATTTGGATACATCCGTCAAAAAATCTACAACTAATTTTTTCATCCTGGCAACTTCCATAACTCTTCTAATACTGATATCTTTAGTCTTTTTCATGAGAAGAAAAATTAAAACTCCTTTACATGAAATAATTATAGCCAGTGAAGCTGTTTCAAAAGGTGATAAAAGCACTAGACTGGAGATTAAACCAAATCACACTCGTGACCTGAAGATGGTTGTCTCTGCTTATAATGAAATGCTTGATAGTCTGCAATCGGCTACAAACGAGTTACAAAATTGGTCACAACAACTTGAATATAAAGTTCAGAAAAAGACAGAAGAATTAACTGAAATGCAAAATGAATTAATACATGTTGAGCGAATCGCATCCCTGGGCAAATTATCATCTTCTGTAGCACATGAAATAAATAATCCACTATCTGGTGTTTTAACATATACTAAACTGGTTCATAAACAATTACATAAGATCAATCTTGAGGATGCCGAGAAATTGCCTATGTTAAAATATTTGAAAGTGATTGAAGAAGAAACAAAACGTTGTGGTGATATAGTTAAGGGCTTATTAGATTTCTCAAGAAAGGATCAACTTGATTTTAAAAACGGTAACCTTCATAAAGTATTGAAAGAGACTTTCACATTGATGGATCATCAAATGAAAATGGCGAATATCACATTCTTCACTGATTTTTCTGCCAGCATGGATTTAATTCACTGCAGTGAGAATCAAATAAAACAAGCATGCATTGCCATTCTTATGAATTCCGCTGAAGCCATTTTTGAGAATGGTGAAATTCTGATGAAAACAAGTAATCCGGATGAGAATAGTATAAAACTCGAGTTGAAAGATAACGGTTTAGGTATTGATCCTGAAGATATCCCGCATATTTTTGAACCATTTTTTTCTGCTAAAGAAAAAGCTAGTGGTATAGGATTGGGATTAGCAATTGTTCATGGGATTGTTCAGAGTCACAAAGGGTTAATAGAGGTAAATTCTGAATTAGGTAAAGGAACAACAATATCAATTATTTTTCCGCTAATAAAAACCTTAAAAGAATAAAATATCAGGCAACAGTTTTATACTTTTGTTTAAGAGAGAGGGGTTTTGGTTGGTAGTTGCTGGGAAGAAACCCACCAGGTAAACAGCAACCAGTATCTAATAATACGCAATTCAGTAGTTTAGCCTTTTCCATTAAGATGCATTAATGCCATGATAGAATGAAGGCTCATATTAAATTTGACAAATAATTAATCAGCTATATAATTTTACAATAATATTTGAAATGACATTGTTACAGAGTACCTCACATAAAAAAAAGAAAGCTGGATCATTTTTTCAGGATTTTATAAACTTTTTTTCCTCTGTTTATGGTCAGGTTGTTATAGTTATCCTAATATTAGCAGTTTTTCTGTTTATTTCTTTCGGAACAATTTTCGGGACCATAAACAAGGAATACATGGAGAATACTATTCAGCAAAGTGGTGACAATGTATGTATGTTCGTGGAAGGTGCGCTATATCAACATATGCTGGAAAATGACAGAACAGCATTAAGGAATACTCTGAATATTATTAATGAAATGCCTGGCATTGAAGATGTTAATATGTATGATGATAAGAATAATCTTGTTCATTCATCATTTTCTGTCGATACTTTCGCCCATGGCCATAGTAATCCTAATTGCAAGGAATGCCATCCGAACATTAATTCTATGTTTCCAGCAAAAGATAAAGCTTTCAAAATATTAAATTTTGACGACGAATGTGAAATGAGTCAAATAAATCATGATCACAGAATTCTATTAATCAGATCTCCTATTTTAAATGAAGAATCATGCTACACAAGCTCATGTCATGCCCATAAAGAAACCGAGGAGGTGCTAGGTTCACTGGTCATTAGAATCCCTTTGGGAGAGCTTGATGCGAACCTCAATAAGTCTTTTATTTTAGCTTTGTTGACAACTCTTTTACTTGTGATATTCTTATTGCTTTTCACAAGAAAAAGGATTAGAAATCCTTTAGTAGCAATTATAAAAGCCAGTGAAGCTGTTTCCAAAGGTGATAAATCTAAAAGACTGTTAATTAAATCAAATCAGTTAAATGATGTAAGAATGGTTTCCTCTGCATTTAATGAAATGCTAGATAATCTACATTCAGCAAATCTGGAACTTCAAAATTGGTCACAGCAACTTGAATCTAAAGTGCATGAGAAAACTGAAGAATTAACAGAAATGCAGAATGGATTAATACATATTGAACGAATGGCATCTCTGGGTAAACTTTCCTCAGCTGTTGCACATGAGATAAATAATCCACTGTCAGGTGTTCTAACATATACAAAGTTAGTTCATAAACAATTAAGCAAGCTTGAGGCAAAGGATACTGAAAAAATATCAATGCTAAAATATCTGAAAGTTATTGAAGACGAAACAAAGCGCTGTGGAGAAATTGTTAGAGGTTTGCTTGATTTTTCAAGAAAAGATCAATTAGATTATGAAGCTAATAACTTGCACAAAATTGTAAAAGAGGCTTATGCATTGATGGAACACCAGATGAAAATAGAGGATATAACTTTTCTTACGGATTTTTCGGCAAGCAAAGATTTAATTTATTGCAATGAGAATCAAATTAAGCAGGCATGCATTGCAATTCTGTTAAATGCCAACGAAGCAGTACTCGAAAACGGTGAGATTATTATAAAAACAAGTAATCCGAATGAAAATAGCATTAAACTCGAGCTAAAAGATAATGGTGTTGGCATTGCTCCGGATGATATTCCACAAATCTTTGAACCATTTTTCTCTGCTAAAGAAAAACCATGTGGTATTGGATTAGGATTAGCAATTGTTCATGGTATTGTTCAAAGTCACAATGGAACCGTAGAGGTAGATTCTAAGTTAGGGAAAGGAACAAGCATATCAATTATCTTACCTTTAAAAAAGAATAAAAATAAATAATATGGATGGTAACATTTCAATTTTAATTGTCGACGATGAAGCCTCTGTAAGGGATTCACTGTACAATTGGTTCATCGAGGACGGGTATGAGGTAGCCCGTGCTGAAAATGCCAAACAAGCATTATCAATTCTTGAATCCAAAAATTTTGACATTATTCTGGCTGATATTAAGATGCCAGGAATGGATGGATTAGAGATGCATAGGCGAATAAGGTCTTTAAACAAAGATTCAATAGTTATTATCATGACGGCATTTGCATGTGTGATTACTGCAGTACAAGCCTTAAAAGACGGGGCTTATGATTATATAACTAAACCTTTTGATCCTGATGACTTGTCTCATTTAATACGTAATGCAACTAGTCAGATATCACTTAAAGCAGAAAATGAGGCTTTGAGAAATAAAGTTGTTTCTCTGGAAAATGTTGAAGATATTATAGGGAATAGCGAAGCAATGGTAAAAGTTTTGAATGAAGTTGGAAGTGTTGCTCAATCCAGTTCACCAATAATTATTACAGGTGAAAGCGGTACCGGTAAAGAACTTATTGCAAAAGCAATCCATTCCAACTCGAAGAGGAAATTCTCACCATTAGTTAGTGTACATTGCGGAGCATTGACTGAAAGCTTATTGGAAAGTGAATTATTCGGACATGAAAAGGGAGCATTTACCGGTGCTATGTTTAACCGAAAGGGTCGGTTTGAAATGGCCGACGGAGGAACAATTTTCCTGGATGAAATTGCTACTATCTCTCCAAAAATGCAAATTGAATTATTACGTGTATTAGAAACTAAGACCTTTGTGCGTGTTGGAGGCAATAAGGAAATTACTTCTGACTTTCGCGTTATTTGTGCTACCAATAAGGATTTGAATGAGATGGTTAAAAACGGGGATTTTCGTGAAGACCTATACTACCGTTTGAATGTTGTTGATATAAAAATCCCACCCTTGCGTGAGAGAATTGAAGATATTCCAATTCTTGTGGATCATTTTATTAAAATTCATTGTACATCAATGAGCAGGAACATTATTCCTATTGACCAGCAGGTGATTAAACGTCTTGAGAGTTACGATTTCCCGGGTAATATTCGTGAGCTTGAAAATATGATTGAAAGAGCTATTGTGATTGGCAACAATAAAGAAATCCGTTTAAAAGATCTACCATTTGAGAAGGATATTGTAATCAGTACTATTGAGAGCCTTAATGATCTGGAAAAAAAACATATTCTGCAGATACTAAACAAATACGATTGGAACATTTCCCGTTCATCAAAAGCTTTGAAGGTTGATAGAGTAACCCTTTACAATAAAATAAAAAAATACGACTTGAAATCTACAAATTAATACCGATGTATTTTCAATATTTAGGTCTATTCTCAGACAAATTATTAGTGAAGAAAAAAGACCTATTAGATATTGCGAAATTAAAAGCTTGAAATAAATTGGATGAACTAAGTATTTTATTAATTTCTCATGGCATTCTCAAGAAAGATTTTCTTGAAAATATTGCAAAGGAGGTAAGCCGTGAATTTCGGTTTCCAGTTTACATCGAAGAAAGTCAGATAGAATTAAATGACTTTTACGATCCAATTAGGCGACAATATGATGGTAACGGAATCTTAAAAGAAATAGATAGTTCTTCCACATCTACACTTGTTAAGAAAATTGGCTTATTTCGAATTGACCTGTTTATACCCATCCTAACATATATCTTTGGACAAGCCATCTTAAATGGAAACACAGGAATAGCTTCGCTTTACAGGCTCAGAAACGAACAATATGGAATGACCCCTGATGATGAATTGCTTTTTGATCGTTTTACAAAAGTAGTTATTCATGAATTGGGGCATAGCTTTGGACTAATACATTGTCATGTTCCAACCTGTGTAATGAGATCGAGTACATATGTTGAAGATATTGATCAAAAAAGTCAACATATATGCAAAAAGTGCAGGGCTTCAATTGGAATTAATTAAATTATGAAAATGGTTTAAAATGAAATATAAGTGAATTCAAATAACTCAACTTATAGTTTTTCACTCTTTTTCTATTGCGTAAAGCCGATTCATGGTCGATACATAGAGTACTCCATTTGCCGCAACTGGAGTTGAGTAAATAGGCCTTTCAAGTTTTGTTGAATCCAGGACATTTAATTTCTTTCCTTCTTCAAGAATCCAGAAATCGCTACCACGCGAACCAACA
>JAGLSB010000200.1 GCA_023135955.1 Bacteroidales bacterium
TTCAGTCGCCCTCATGCTTCGGGCTCCATCGCAATGACGCAGCGGCGTTTAGCGTGAAGTAGAAAGGTGTTGGCGGCGAAGCCGCAAACACCTTTCTACTCCCAGACGTGGTTCGTCCTTGCGAACCGATGAAGGAGGTGAAGCAATCTTGTAAAACATATTTACTTTGATGCTCTTTCAATAGGTCATTAAAACCCGCACATCAATTACCTGACTGAGAATTTCTTAACAAAAACCCCCGCATTAGTCTCAAGCATAATAATGTAAATTCCACTTGACAAAAAGGATACATTTATTTCTCCATTAATCACTTCAGTATTGGCAACTGAGAGTTGTTGACCGTGAATATTGAATATCATAGCATGGGTGTGACCTGATAATCCGCTAATATTTAGCTTGTCAGTAGCAGGATTTGGATATATTGAAATATGCTCATTCCTTTGCTCAGACATACCAACAGCAAGATCAAGATTTATATTGCTTTCTTTTGTGTTGACAATCATATTGAAGGTCATTGATCCGGTTTTATTGTATGGTATTTTCATAAAAGCTGTCCCATCCGGAGGTGGCGTAGCAGTGCAAACACCGATATTGTAAGTAGTGCTACTAATATTAAATGCTGACAAATAATCTTCTATAAGGATTTTCGGAGTACCAAGTATGTTTTGTTCATTTGCTGCGCTTACATTTAATCCCAGCAATTCGCCATGGGATCTGAATACTATGTTATTATCTTCGAGGGTAACAGTAACTTCAGGTAATGTAGTATATTTTTTCGCTTGAGCAGTGAAGTCGGATATGATACCTATGGAATATTGTAATATTATGCCAGCATCATAGGCTGTTATACCACCTGTGCCATCAACATTTGCAGTGCTGTCACGCCATGGCTCCCAGGGTAACGAATCTATATCTGGCAGTGGATCAATACCTACAGAATACTGAAGTGTAAGTGCAGCATCGAATGCCTGGATCATTCCATCATCATTTACGTCACCTGGATTAAATGCAATTATGTTGAAGCTGTTTCCTCCAATCGGAATTGAAACAAGCTCATTGCCAGAAAGGTCTGTTCCATTGCTAAAACTAAGGATAACATTACCATCTGCTTTTGGAATAGGATAGATATAGTAGTAAACGGTATCATTTAATCTTGTCATCTCTGCGCTTGCCAGGTTTACTGCTCCATTGAAAGTGAGTATAACAGGATCATCTGCTGACATGGGTTCACTGAAACTTGCTGTAATAATAAGTGTGTCTGCATACCTGTTAACTGTGTCACTGTACGTGATAACAGCTGTTGGCGGATCAGTTTCTCTAATGATTACTGTACTGTTAGTTAATTCCAGCACAGGAGTTTCATTCAGGTAGGCATTAGATATGAATATTTCTGCAGTATCCGGCTCCATTGAATTAAACTGAAGGATCAGAATATCTCCGTTGCCTGTAATGGCGGTTGAATTCATATATGCAACAGAAACAGTACCAGCCACATCGATATTTGTTATTACCGTTCCGCCTTCTGCTAGTGTTCCTGTTACAGAATGTCCTGTGTATTCCAGTACTAAACTATCAAAATCAATATCAAACTGATATGAGATAATATTATCTTCTGCAGTTAGTTCATTAACCATAATATGAACTTCAAATGCCTGGTTTTTGTTTACCGTATCATTTAATATTATGAGAGAATAATTTTCTGAAGAAGGAATAGTATCAATTTCCGATGAAACAATGTGAGTTCCCGGGTCACAGTCAGCAACATCTGCTAATCCAATTTCCCATTCTGTATTGGTCCATGTGGTATTGGGGACACTAACATTATAAGATCTTAAAGCTCTTGAATCTGTATATTCCCATAACTCACCAATACCATCCACATCAATTACTCCATAAATGTCATGGAGAATTCCTCCAATATGATCACCATCCCGGTACAGACAATAAGCATCATTCCCATTACCGATTAGAATACCGGTTTCCAGATCAGGTACAAATCCATAAATTGATTCGAATGCTGATCCGCCAATAACAAAAGTTTCTTCAGCCGCAATTACTCCTGTTAGCTGAACATCTCCCCATGAGGTTCCTCCATTACTCTGGCGCGATAAGTAGAATGTTGAGGTGTTGAAATCAATAGCTTCACTACCGGCGTTGTAAAGCTCAATAAATCTTCCGGAATATTCATCTGCAGGATCTGTGACCTCTG
>JAGLSB010000201.1 GCA_023135955.1 Bacteroidales bacterium
GTGCGAGGGCGACTGAAGCAATCTCATCCTCAGCCCAGCAACCTTGTGTCAATACGAGGGCGACTGAAGCAATCTCGTCCTCACCAGAAAGAAAACGTATTATTTATCCTTGGAAAGTAGGTAGCAAAATCTAATTAAGTCCGTTTTCAACGGCAAAATTTACCAGCTCTGAAATTTTATGAATTTTTAGCTTTCGAAAAATAGTTCGCTTTTGGTTGTTTACAGTTTCGTAGCTTCTGTTGCGCAGCTCAGCAATTTGTTGAGTGGTTTTTCCTGAAGCAAGTTCGGTAATGATAATTTTTTCCGTTGGAGTGAGATTATTAAGCACAATCTCATTCTTTAGGCTTTTAATATCCCTGATATATTTTTCTGTTAATTCATAGTAATCTCTCATTGTTTCATTTACATCAACCATAAAACATAAGAGATAGCCTGGATCACTATCTATTGTGATTGAAGTTGACGAGGACAGAACCCATTTCCATTTTCCATCGCTACCTTTTACCCTGAACATACCTGAATGACCTTCACCTCTGTTTGCAAATAGCTTCTTTACGCCATTCCGAATAATTTCAATATCATCAGGATGATACAATTCGTCGTTTTTATAGTTGAATCCCAATTTTTGTCTTTCCTCAAAGCTATATCCCATAATTTTTGAATACTGATTATTCATCCATACCGGCATAGTATTTCCCTTGTCATCCATTTTCACTATATGAATAGAACCATTAAAAGAATCGATAAGATCTGAATAAAATTCTTCCGGGTTGTCAATTACTAATTTGTTGTGTTTATAGGTGGCATTCATATTCAGGATTTTAGCATATTTACCCACACCGGCATGTTTTGTCCGTGTTCATCAACTTTGTTAATATGAATTGAGACCGGGGCTTCTTTAAGTAACTTCCTAAGAAACTTGTTTTCTTCAATGAGGTGGGAAATACTTAGTTCTGAAACTTCTTCCATGATTAGTTAAGAATTTGAGATGTAAAATCGATGAGCTTCCGATTAAAATGCTCTGGATTCTCCAATTGCGGGCTATGTCCGGAGTTGGGGATAAATTGAATTTCATTCTGCCATAATTTCGGAATATTCAACTCCTTTAAGTAATCACCGTTTACCAGCTGATCATCTACGCCATGAAAGATAGCTATTGGCTTCTTAAAGCTCTCAATTATGGCAACTTCATTAGGGAGGTTTTCAGGAATCATTGAGGCTCCAATGTATCCCCGCATAGCTCCATGAGCTCTTGCAATATCATTTATTATAGTTTCAGGAACGGTTTTGTCCTCTTGTACATATGCCGAACCCAGACTATTTATTTCTTCACGGTCTAAGTCTGATTTGTATGCAAGAAGCATATTCGGGTTTGGTAAGAAATACTTACCCATATCGGGAGGGGAGCCGAGAGGGGGAGTTCCAAAAATTACGAATCCGCTGGCTGAATTAAGTTTTGTTGAAGCACTTAATAAAAGATGACCGCCCATGGAGTGTCCTATGAACAGTGCATCATGTAAATTCAGTTGGTCAATAAACTCCAGTAAAACCTCTACAAACCCATCTACAGAATAAGTTTTCTCCGGTTCTTTTGAAGCATCAGAAATCCCAT
>JAGLSB010000202.1 GCA_023135955.1 Bacteroidales bacterium
TGAGATAGGTTCAGTATAGGCCTCAACAGCCGGGTTCCCGATAAATACCGGTACAACTGCTTCTAATTCTGATTCACTTACAAAGGTAGTTTGCAATGGTTCACCTCTCATCAATATCTCGGTCCTGGGTGTAAGCGAACTACCAATTGCAGTCACAGTGAATTCCTGTTCACCGGGGACTATTCCTTCCGGGACAATCAATTCTGAAAGCGACGGATCAGGCAAAGCAAAAGTTGCCATCGCATCATCAGCCTGTACCAATCCATGGCCAGTAAGATAATCGAATCCGGGATCACCCATGTCTACTGAAGTTGAACTTAACAATTGCCTGAGATCCTCCGGAGAAGGAGTAATATTTTCGAATGTTTTGTACCCTTCCATAATTAAAGCCGTCATGGCTGCAGCATGCGGCGCAGCTGCAGAGGTACCGTAAAATTCGTAGTTTCCGTCGTCGTCCAGATCATATGGACTCAGTGCGACAGTGGTATTGACACCATTTGGAGCCGTAATGTCAGGTTTTTGTCTGATTAACCCATTGACAGCAGTCCCTCCTGATGAAGAGAATGATGCAATTGTAGGAGGATCAACCCCGAATACGGGTGTATTATCGTACTTCACTGCGCCAACGGTTATTGCTCCAACAGAATTCGATTGTCCAACTATTGTTGACGTACCGGTATTATACTCATTAATTGTGATTTTACCCCTGAATACTACATATTTGAATTTAACATTTTCCGTACCGTCAGCCCTGACAATAATGAAATTTGAATTAGCTGTTTCACTAACCACTTTGAATGGAAGGATCTCAACTGCATCACCACCAATATTATTCCTGTTAAATCCAAAAAGGGTCGTTCCATCCTCATTAGAAAGATAAATATCCAGGTCATTATCCACTATACCATTTTCTTCCCATTGTAGAACAACCACATAATCACCTTTCTCAAGGGATATGTTTTGATAGATGTCTCCACTTCCAAAATCATGAAAGTCTCCTGAAACGATCTTGGGATTTTTACCTTTATTTCTTTTGAAAATGCTCTCATGAGCTTTCTGACCGAAATTACCTGCCGCAGAGAAATAGGTAACACCTTGTCCAACCACTTCATCAACGGCCTGAGAAACCACGCCGTCGGAGAAGAAGGATTCTGTTATATAACTCAGATCGTCAACTATGATGCCGCAATTTGCCTGTGCCAGTTCCCTGATCCCATCTGCAAAATCGCCAGGACAAATATAACCAGAACGAAAAGCAAGCTCACTACCGGGGGCCAGGTCATGAACAATTTGTAGCATGGCTCTGCCTTCGTCAGAAAGTGCTCCAAAAGGCAAGGTGTAATCCGTCAGTACATGCACTGGGATAACATTGCCGTCAATGTTACCAACTCCGGGCAGATCCCCGTTGATAACATCATTCCCAGCACCACCCTGAGTATTGTAGCTGTCTGATATTATTCCAACTTTCACACCGCTGCCTGTTAGTCCGTAGCCACTACGTACCACGTTTGATTTTATGGAATAGTCACCATTATTTAGTGCAAGACCACTATTCTTTAGTAAAGGAGGATACACTGGTCTGGCAAAATTTAACTCTGCAATTAATTCGTTCAACTGATCTAGTAATTCGATAGGAACCAGTCCAGTAATGACTAAAGTTACAGGATCACCGTGAAGCAGAATAAAATTGTAGTTCAAGACCAATTTTTGCAAAAGATTATCATACTGACCAGCGTTAGCTACGACCTCAACAAGCACATTTATACCATCAGTTTGAAAGACAAAATCAGACACAGCAATGCCTGTCAATCGATAATTTTGATGGAGGGATGTCAGTTCGGGACCGATCAGAGATAAATTTTTTCCACTCAAGGGAGGATCGTAATATGGCAGGATATCCATTCCTGTTGTATCAATTCCCGGACACTGATTCGAATTTGCACTTGCAGTAACCTCTTTAATTTTTCCATTCGGAAGTACCATCCTCCACATGATCCTGTCATTGGATGAGAACTCCCGGGTAAAAGCCATATCATTCCTTCCGCTTGCAAAATAATTGAGCGTGGGATTTGTCGATTCCCCCTCATTTTTGATCAGAATACTGTTTGGCTCTGGAACAGAGATTTCGAAATTGTTTGGATTATCATATCCAAAAGTTGCAACATACTTATCGTTTCCGATAAACTTTACACACTCCAGGATGATATTGATATCCTTTATAGGTTTATTCTTTTGTTGTCCGTAAAGGGAAAACCCAAAAAGAGAATTAAGTAGAATCATCAGTGGCAAAATCCCCATCATCCAACGTAAAGTTGAACCATCGATCATTTTTTGTGATTTCATTTTCTTTGTCTTAAAGGTTAAAAAGACTTCTGTGTGTATATTTTTTTACAAAACGTACTCCATCTCAAATTGTTATTTTTCTTTAACAAAGAAATATTAAATGTATTGATAAGTTAAACGGATGTTAAATAGTTCTGCTGTATTTAAAATTAAATCCATATATACCTTAGTTTAACACAAAACTTAACAAAGTATTAATGAATACCAGGTTCATTGATTCCGAGGGCAAATAATACTACCATTATGATCTTTGAAATGACATTTGGGAGTTTTGTAACTCCAGGACTTCCTGAAATTTGATAAAAATATGATGAGGAATCAAATATTAATTAATTATTAATCGATTATTTATAAATTATTAATAACAGCGGCCTATATTTAATAAATGCTTATTCAAATAACTAATACTACTAAAAACTATAACTTGAAATATACAATTCAATTAGGTTTGCATGTTTAAGTCTTTTAATATATTTTTAAATGATATTACTGTTAATTTAGGATATCATCTTAATACTATTTGAAAAGAACCAGCTTTATGACAAATGGAACCATATGAAAATTTATATATGAAAAAACCAAATACTAACTCATTTAAAATAATAACTATGAAATACTGGCAAAAATTGCTTGTTCTCCTTGCCATTTTTATGTTCACTTCTTCCATTATTTCTGCTCAGAACCCAATAATAAGTGGTAAAGTGACCGATGAAGACAGTAGACCCCTTCCCGGTGTAAATATCATAATTGAAGGTACAAATACTGGAGCCGTAACAGATTTAGAAGGACTTTTTAGTATTGAAACAAAGGTGGGACAAAATTTAATGATTCGATTTATCGGGATGAAACCCCAGACTATCGAAATCACAAGCTCTGACATGTTTATTGACGTTACGCTTGAACAGGATATTCAAGCTTTAGAGGAAATGATTGTAGTGGGGTATGGAACTCAAAAGAAAGAGAGTGTGGTTGGTGCTATCGGAACCGTTAAAGCAGAAGATCTTAAAGTACAGGGTAATGTTTCTAGCCTTCGTGATGCTCTATCAGGAGCTATCCCTGGTATGTCTGTTCTGGCTTCGTCAGGATTAGCAGGAGGTGGTGATGATAGAATTTATAGAGAAACGGAACTTTTGATCCGCGGTAAGACAACCTGGAATGACGCTTCTCCTTTGATTCTTGTGGATGGTGTTGAGCGTGATATGAATGATATTAATATCAATGAAGTGGAAAGTATATCTGTTTTGAAGGACGCCTCTGCTACTGCCGTATTCGGTGTAAAGGGTGGTAATGGAGTTATTCTCATAACCACCAAACGAGGTAAAGAAGGAAAGGCAAAATTCAATATAGAAGCTGAGACGTCGTACGAATCACCAAGTTTGATCGTTGAAGGTGCTGGAACGTTAGAAGGTATTAAAGCATTAAACTATGCAATTGAGAGAACAAGACGTGTTCAGGGTGCTTCCAGTTATAACAACTATATTGCGGACGAGGTGGTAGGATACTATCGTGACCAAACCTATCCTTATGCATATCCTGATAATGACTGGATGGGTATTCTCTTCAAAGATTTTGCCAGATCAAACCGCGTTAATGCATATGTGAACGGAGGTACTGAAAAAGTAAAATATTTTGCTTCTGCAGGTTATAACCATTTTGATGATTTGCTTGATGTGAGGGATGTTGGACAAGGCTATACTCCATCATATGATTACGATCGTATGAATATACGTTCTAATTTCGATTTTAAAATTACCCCCACTACTAACCTGCAGGCAAACTTTTCCGGAGTTCATAGTATACAAACCAATCCTCCCAGTACTTCATTGAATGGCATTTTTGATGGTATTGTCGATCAACCCGGGAATTCTCAGGTTCTGATTTATGAGGATGGAGCCTACGGTGCCAAAAATACAGACACATCGATTGATAACCCGGTGTATCGTCTCTTTTTTTCCGGGATGGAAAGAACCTTACGTACAACCGTTAATACTGACTACACTCTTAGCCAGGAATTGGATTTTATCACCGAAGGCCTATCTTTTTCAGGTAAGTTAGCATACGATAACCGTTTTGTTAATGAGGGTGTAAGGATTAGAGACAATGGATTAATGACAAAAACAATTTTTCCGGAATTTTATCTTCAGGGTGGATATTATAACTACGATGAGGAAGTGTATATGCTCGACGGTGAAGCAATTTACGACATGGATGCTGCAGGTTGGGCAATAAATGCTGATGGTTCGGGAGGACCTACTGGTGCCGGGTTTGGCTGGATCAAAGAGCCAATCACCTATG
>JAGLSB010000203.1 GCA_023135955.1 Bacteroidales bacterium
GAATTAATAATCATTATTTACAATTTTAAGCCAACCCAAAATCAAAATAAACTCCGCATTATTTGCGGTAAATAACTAACTTTTTCTCTGTTTTGTGCAATTTCTTATAAAGAATTAATTTTTCAAATATTATTCTTTATTAATTTCTATTATATCAAGATGCACTTTCAACTTTTTATTATGACAAACTAATACATTCTTTTTATCGCCATGCCAGTAATGAAATCCATTGCCTTGACAATCCTTATAATCAGAACAATCAGCGCACATACCTATTTTTGTCCAGCTTCGGTCTCTGAATGATTCATACTTTGTTTGCCATATCTTATAAAAATTATCCTTATAGATATTTCCCTGCGCAAAAGTCCTGTCGATATTTGGACATGCTGAGATTGATCCATCAATTAATATGGAACCAATATTAATCCCTGCTCTACAAAAAAAATAAGTATCTCTAACTTTCGATTCATAATTTC
This sequence comes from Bacteroidales bacterium, assembly GCA_023135955.1. Classification (GTDB taxonomy): domain Bacteria; phylum Bacteroidota; class Bacteroidia; order Bacteroidales; genus JAGLSB01. The sequence goes on from JAGLSB010000203.1 coordinate 477, forward strand.
CAACAAATCCCTCGCAACTAAACTTAATATCAATCGTGGAATATTTTCTTGAATCACTTATGAAATCCATCAGCTCCTTAAATTGATTGTCAGATAATAACAATTCAGGATTACTCTTTGCTCGTCCAATTGGAACTATTGTAAATAAACGCCATGCTTTCACTCTCTTCTTAATTAAATAATCACGAATATCTATAAGTTCATGAAAGTTCCTCATATTTACACAAGTTACCACATCGAAATTAATACGTGATGAACTTACAGCTAAACCAATAGCATTATCAACTTTACTAAAACTGGTTTTGCTGTTTCTCAGCCAATTATGTGATTTCTCTAATCCATCTAAGCTTATTGTCAGAGCTCCAAGTCCAGCATTTAATAAAGAAATGTGTCTTTGTTTGTCATATAAATGCCCATTTGAAACCATACTCCATTTCATTCCTCTTTTTCTGATTTCTCTCCCGCACAATTCCATGTCTTTTCGTAAAAGGGGCTCTCCCCCGGTTAATACAATTGTGAAATTTTCTGAAGGTGATTTAATAGTGTCGAGTGCCTGTAGAAAATTTTCAATTGGCATGTCATGATTTACACTATCTTTTGAGCAATCACTTCCGCAATGCAAACAATTTAGGTTGCATCTGGTAGTGCATTCCCAAAAAAGATAATTCAGGTCATGTAGCTGTGTTTCTGACATTCTGAATTTCCGAAAAGCCAGCTTTTTTATCGATGAAAACATTTATTTTTCTTCCAATATAATATCCAGGAATACTTTCTCTTCAATATTTGTAAGTATAGTATCTCTATTCAAGAAAGTTCCATTTTGTATCGAATCAATATCTTCAAACAAGATTTTCATGTTATCAATTATTTCGGTGTAAAAAGAAAATCTGCCTTCATTATTAGTATATTCGAATTGCATATTGTTTGCAACAGAAACTTTAATTCCTTTTATTGGGATCCCTGATGTTTTTGATTTTACTTGTCCTTCAATTAGCACATCAAATTCGAAGTCTTGTGGTGTTCCATAGCAAGCCTGAAAAACAAACAAGGCCGAAGTCAAACTCAATCCTCCAACTATTTTTCTAATCCAATTCTTTTTCATATCTCATGTATTTTAATCAAGATGAAGTTTATGGCTTGCAGGTTGCTTTTTGTAAATACTAACCGAGTAAATTTCTTTCTAACTTGCATGTTAAAGCAATATTAATTGGTTAAATTTTACACATCAACAAAGATTAATTTACCCCAGGTCCTAAACTGGTAAATGACACATATGTTAGCCGATTTTAATATTTAATCAGTTTTCCTGATTCACCAAACTGATTATCATTTATAATTGAATAATAGTATAATCCTGTTGAAAGTGCAGAGACATCAATGATTGCTTTTTCAGATATTTCAGTTTGCAATTGTATCTTACCGTCGCTTCCATACAGTCTAAAAGTTGATTTACCTATACCTTCTAAAGAATTAATATGTAGAAATTCCGAAAAGGGATTTGGGTAAATCATCGGCTTATTAGCTATCTTATTATTATCACTAACCGATAGCTTAACACAAGCTTCAGATTCATTTTTTCTAAATAGAAAACCATCATTATCCTTAACACAAGATAAATAGAAAGCATCACCACCCACAAGCCCAGTATAATTATGGAGTATACCTGATAAACTACCAATTCCCTCTATCCAGCTTTCACAATTGTGATCTGGTAATAGATTTATGCTCAAATAATAAACAGTTCTTTGAGTTTCATAAAATTCTCGAAAAAGAATTGAATCACAAATGTATTGGCACTCAATAAAATGGTCAGTGGACCAGTCAATTAATCCGTAGACAGTTGTTGTATCCCCAACAGAAATACTGAAGTCATATATTAGTCTTTCAGGGTTTTCAGAATTTGTTCTGTAATATACTTTATCATTGTCAGATCTGATGAAACCATATTCTTTTATTGGGATTTCATTACCTCCTGTTGCTCTCAAAACCTGACTATAGTTTGTATCATTAATAGTTGTATCTTCTCCAATGGAAATCACTTCTGTGTCGATATTCCACCCATGATAAATATAAATAAGATTATACCAGATCTTATTTTTATCAATTATTGAATTAGTATTGATACCAGCATTACAATCCAAATAGTTTGGATTCAGATACAAAATTTGCTCGTTTTCCCGAAAACAAACATGTTCCCAATAATGAGTTCCACAAGTTGGGATATCGGAAATATGACCTAATAAACCATTCAATACACTTCCGATCCCTTCAATAATGTAATCTGGATTATGATATATCCATCCATTGTCAACTTTATATCTTTTTCTATAATGATCTCCAATCTGGATGGAGTCGATATCAAGGACAATTGATTTCCAGGGCCCATCTGAAGAATGTTTTATAGTATCTCCAATTTGCACATTGAAGTCATAAAGCAATAACTCCTCTCCAGGATCATTACGAAGAAAACCTTGACCGTAAAAGTAAACTTTTTTCCCTTCTTCGCGTATTCCGCCAATTGGTTCCAGTGTTGGATTGATTGTATCTCCTTTTTCAAGGACAAGTTTATGGTAAGTCTTTTCGTTTATCGTTGTATCACCAAGTATTGAATACCGCAACAAAAATGTATCAGTAGGACTATCATTTTCGCAGGTGCTTTCCAGATAAATGTTCCAGGATGCGTTTTGGGTAGGGAAGGGGATGTAATCTTGTCCTTCAACCATAGGACTAATGAAGAAAATAGTTGCAAATAAGAATATATGTGTTTTCATCTTTTTTTGTTTTATTAATTCCAGTCAATGATTCGCAAGAAAATAGATGCCTATTGCGTAACACAAGCTGCTCCAATACAATAATGTATTAGTGGGCTAAAACAAATTAATTTACTGACATACTGAAGATATCTTCATTTTTTTAATTAATACTACATAAAACTGAACCAGGCATTGGTTATCCCTTGTATTATGCAGAGAGCAGTATCATTTTTTCAACTTCATTTAACTGCTCATTTGTTATTTCTATAGTTGATTCTATAAGATTCTTATCATTTTTAATATATAATTTCCCGGCATTTGGATTGATTTTATTTTTTATAATCCCAATTTGAAAATTGTTTTTTTTAATCGACTTAGCACTTTCTTTGAACAACTTATAATCTACATAATAATGAATTGAATCATTATTGATTTCAATTATTTCTTTTCCATAAGTATTCCAAAGGAATAATCGCACAATATAAAAACCCGAAGACCAGAAAATTACATATGAGAATAATATACCTAATTTAAAACCTTCCATATGTTCTATCATATAAACCGTGGCGGTTATTGGGATAAATATTGAAATCAACAATACAATTATTAGAACAGCTCTCCAGGTAAAACTTGTTTTATCTGCATTTAAAGTGAATTTTGGGATATTGTTTTCCATTTTTTTAGTTAGATGCTTTGTCATTCTTTTTGATTTCTGTTTGAAAATAATTCTCTTCACTCACCTTCCAGTAAGCCCACAACCTATTAATTAATCTTCTTCCCATTTTGTTACCCCTTTTTAGCAACTTTTTTCATTTTTTTTGAAATTAATTTCAGGGCTTGTCATTTGTTTCTGCAAATTTAATGCCTTTCCATTGTTGGAGATTACTTTCAGATTCTTCCAGAAGTCCATCTTCAGATACAATAAATGTTTTATTTCCTAAGATAGATCCATCCCCTGAAGGTAAATTTCTTGTTCTTTTCAGTGCAATAATCATGCTTCCAACATATAATCATTTCTGAATACCTACTTGAGATTCAATAACTGGTCCATAATACGTCAATACTGCTTTAGTTGCTTCCTCTATTTCAGTCTTCCCTCCTGATCTGCCATATACTATTTTCCCTTCTCTATCAAGAATGAAACTTGACGGATAACCGAAAATTACATCCCAACTTGAAATTTCTTCTATAGGAACCGATACCATTTTATACTTAAGACCATATTCTTTTGAAACCTCTCTGATAGTGTTCGGATTTTCATAAGTTATCATAATGAAAACAGTGTTCTCACTATTATACTTTTCATATAAATGATTTAATCCTTTCATTTCAGCCATGCATGGAGAACATCCTTTATACCAGAAATTGATAAAGATTACTTTCCCCCTTAACTCGGCAGCAGATAATAGCTCTTTATCTATAGTTTTAAAACTTGAAACAGGGAATTCCTTCCCAATTCTCTCTTCATGAACTATTAATCCTACGTCTTTAGTTTTTTTTATAGTTTCTAATAGGGAGCTTGAATCCTTCTGACTAAAACAAATACCTACAAAAATTAGAAATGTAATAATTAATGAGAGTTTTTTCATGTTTGTTATTTTTTAGATGTTTTACGGTTTATGGTTTATGGTATGGTGTCGTGCGGGATTACGAAGGGATTTCCAATTAATTTTCACTGACTTTTTTCTCGAGCTACAAACCTTGCAAAACCTATAAAACTCGCATGTACTATGCCATGTGTTAACAGTTGCCCTTTCTATAGGTCAAATTTTTCTTTCGCCTTTTTCCAATTCTTTTTTAATATAGGTTTACTTACACTTGTCTCACCGTTCGAAGGTTCACCAGAGAAATGGCAATATTTTTCCGGGTAGTCAGGGTCGCTATACTTATTCCATTTTTTATATGCGTCATAGCTTAAAGGCTTTTCAA
>JAGLSB010000204.1 GCA_023135955.1 Bacteroidales bacterium
TGTCCTATAATAACAACAGGAACATTACTTTGCTTGCTAAATTTCAGTAATTCTGCGGCACAATGCCTAACCTGAGAAACGCTTCCTGGTGACGATTCTATGCGCTCAGAATGCAGTGTTTGTATGGAGTCAATAAGTAATAGGCTCGGTGTTTCCTGACTTGCAATATTTAAAATTGCTTCCAGTTGTGTTTCTGTATGGATTAAACATTCGCTTTTAGAAAAATCTCCAAGTCGCTCTGCCCTCAGTCGAATTTGCTGGTTACTTTCCTCACCTGAAATGTAAAGGGATTTGATATTGGTCATATTCATGACAAGCTGAAGTACTAAGGTGGATTTTCCAATTCCGGGCTCACCTCCGATAAGGATTAAGGAACCAGGAACAATTCCTCCTCCAAGAACACGATTAAATTCTTCATCGTCAGTTTTAATTCGAATAGTTTGTTCTACATCAATATCCTTTAATCGGGAAGGCTTTGTTCTTTGTTTTTTATCGGGGAGATACGAGGTTTCAATTTTTTTGCTGATAACTTCTTCAACATAGGTATTCCATTCTCCGCATGCAGGACAACGGCCAATCCATTTTGAAGACTCTGCACCACAGTTCTGACAGAAGTATACACTTTTCTTTTTTGCCATGGCTTTAAAGGTAGTAAAAAAATGACTTTTGTAGAATCCGGATTGAAGATATATTTACTTCAAAAATTTTAAAATAAGAGCAAAAAATCTCAACTTTATTGCTTACTTATGATATAAGAACTTGAATATCCTTCAACGAAATTAAGGCAATAAACCTCACCTCCATTTTTGGTAACAAAATCGTAACCGATAATATTCTCTGGTTTGTAATCGCCACCTTTTATTAGAAAATCAGGTTTAATTGAACTAATTAATTCAATGGGAGTGTCTTCTCCAAAAAGAATTACAAAATCTACAAATTCCAGGGAAGCTAATACAAGTGCCCGGGATGTTTCATCCTGAACGGGTCTTCCTTCTCCCTTTAGCCTGGTCACTGAACTATCGCTGTTTAACCCTATAACCAGATTCTCTCCAAACTCCGACGCTTTTGAAAGGTATTCAATATGTCCTTTATGCAAAATATCAAAGCACCCATTTGTAAAAACTATTTTTCTTTTAATTTCTTTTTTATCCCTGAGTTTCAAGAAATCGGATGCGGAAATAATTTTGGACTCTATTTTTTCTCTTGCTGTCATGGTATTTTATCTGATATAACAGGATTAATATTTTCAGTTAAGAGCCTTTTTTCTCCTAATTAACATCAAAAAAGAAATAGTTCCCAGTATAATTATCAGAATGGCTTGTGATCCATGCGACAAAGTGGCAAAAACAAGTCCGTCCTCAAGTCCGATGCCATCATAAACATTAAGCAAACCTCTGGAAACAATCCAATGATAGGCCCCTATTCCTCCCTGTACCGGTGCTGCCATTGCCAGGCCTCCAATTACAAGCAGAAAAAGGCCGTCCATTATACCTAAATGAGCTGTAGTGGGGAGAGCAAAAACAACAACCCAGGTCATGGCCCAGTAATTGGCCCAAATGAACAGTGAATGAAAAATAAAAGCGCCCCGTTTTTTCATCTTGTAAACGGTTTTGAGCCCTTCAATAATACCTTTAATAATATCTTTTATTTTTCTGATTATTTTTAGGTTTGATAATTTTTCACGGAAGATCAGATAGAGCGCGGGGATGGCAATGAAAATTCCTATTAAACCAAGCCATACAAAAGTGGAGAATTCCAGGGTATTTGTAATTTTTTCACCAAGAGGGATGAAAATAATCTCACTAAAAAAAGCGCCAAATTTTTCGAAACGAAAAATAATCAGGATTACTAATAAGATTAATAAAGAAAAAAGATCAATAACTCTTTCTACGATTACTGTTCCAAATAATTTATCTACTGGGATTTTTTCTTTTTTTGCTAAACTAGCACACCGGGTTACCTCACCCAGACGAGGGAAGGCAAAATTTGCAAGATACCCCATCATAAGCGAATAAAAAGTATTAGTAAGTCGTGGTTTATAATTTAACGGTTCTATGAGAATGTTCCATCTTATAGCCCTTGATACAAAAGCGAGTAAGGCAAATACCAAAGATAAAAGAACCCAGTTGTATCTTGCATTTCGAAAGTCCTCTTTTATATTTTCAAGATCGATTCCCTTGAAAGCAAAATATAACAGCAAAACCCCAATACTGAGGAATACACAAAATTTAAGTATTTTTAACAGGGTTGACTTCAAAGTAGAGTTTATACTATTTTGTTAGTATGAGTGTCGGGGAAGATTAGAACGGGCTCATATTTTTTTGCTTCTTCAAATTCCATAGAAGCATAAGAAATGATAATAATAATGTCTCCCACTGCAACTTTTCTGGCGGCTGGACCATTCATGCAGATTTGCCCTGTTCCCCTTTCTCCTTTAATAATATAAGTCTCTAGTCTTTCTCCATTATTAATGTTTACTACCTGGACTTTTTCATTGGCGATTAAGTTAGCAGCATCCATTAGATCTTCGTCTATAGTAATACTTCCAACGTAATTTAGGTCAGCTTCAGTAATTGTAACCCTGTGGAGTTTTGATTTTACAACTTCAATATTCATAATGCTACAAAGTTAAACAAAAATAAGATTATCTATAAGCCTTACATCATTAATTTTTACCGCTACACAGGCTACTAATTTTGAGCTTTTATTCAAGGCTTTTCCTGATTCTAAACTTTCACTGTCGATAATTTCAAAATAAATAAGCTTTAAATCAGGGTGATTTTTAAATTTTTCTACTGCCGTTTTGGAAATTTCTTCGGGCAATAAGGATGGATAAGATTCTTTAGCCTCCCATAGTACTTTGTATATAAAACCGGCTACATTTCTTGCTTCTTCAGACAGCAACATATTTCTGGAACTCATGGCAAGACCGTTCTTTTCTCTTACAATAGGGCAAGAAATTATTTCAATTTTATAATCAAGTTGTTTTACTAGTGATTTAATAATGGCGAGCTGTTGAAAATCCTTTTGTCCAAAAAAAGCACTATGTGGCCTAACAATATCAAATAAACGGCTTACTACCTGTGCAACTCCTTTAAAATGTCCCGGACGCGATTCACCCTCCATAATCTTATCAAGGTTTCCAAAATCAAATTGGCGAGTATCTGGTTTAGGGTAGATATCTTTAAGGCCTGGAATAAATATTACATCGGGATTATAAGGAGTAAGTTTTGCGATATCTTTTTTTATATCTTTTGGATAATTCATTAGATCTGCTGGATCATTGAACTGAGTTGGGTTCACAAAAATACTTATAATGACAATTTCGCTACTTTTTTTAGCCTTTTCTACCAGAGACAGGTGACCCGCATGGAGGGCTCCCATGGTAGGAACAAATCCAATTATTTTTGATTGTGAATCCAAAGAATTGCGATATTCCCTGAAATCAGATAAATTATAAATTACTTCCATGATTCAAATTTCGACACAAAATTAATGATAAAGAATGAAGTCAGATGATAATAGCCAATTAAATTACAGATAAAATGATCAGTCTCATTTTTTTTCAATAGGATTCATGAATTATAGATTCTGAATAATTCAATTATTTTTAATATCTTTGCACTCCGTTTATTAACATACACTTCCTATGGAAACTACAAAAGTTCTGTTTATTTCTCAAGAGATAACGCCCTATCTTCCCGAATCTGAAATGTCTCTGATTGGCAGATATTTGCCTCAGGGTATTCAGGAAAAAGGTCGGGAAATTAGAACTTTCATGCCACGATTTGGCAATATCAATGAAAGAAGAAATCAGCTTCATGAGGTGATTAGGCTTTCAGGAATGAATCTGATTATTGACGATTCTGATCATCCATTAATCATTAAGGTTGCCTCTATTCAAGCTGCCCGAATGCAGGTATATTTTATAGATAACGATGATTATTTCCATAGAAAAACTACAATTCAATCTCCTGAGGGAAAGTATTTTGAGGATAATGATGAAAGAATGATTTTCTTTGCCAGGGGCGTGTTGGAAACAATTAAAAAATTACGTTGGTCACCTGATATTATACACTGTCATGGTTGGTTTACAAGTTTAGTTCCTTTATATATTAAAAAATCATATAGTGATGAGCCCTTATTTACCAATTCAAAGGTTATTTTTTCGGCTTATGACAATGCCCTTAATGAAACTTACAGAGATGATTTCCTTGGAAAGATGAAGTTTGACGGGGTTGAGGATGAGGATTTGAAAATGATGGAAAAACCAACATTTGACAAGCTTACGAAATTTGCTTTTAAGTATTCTGATGCGATAATTAAGGGAAGTGAAAGTTTGCCACAATTTATAGAGCAACAAATTAGCGATTTAGACATCCCCATTCTGGATTATCAGGATCCGGAAAAATATATTGAAGAATATTCCGATTTTTACGATAAAATCTTAACAGAATAGAATTAGAATGAGTTATAGATCAAGTTTGAAGAGCGCAGAGAGTGCTGCTTCAAAAATTATTACCGCAATTTTATTATTAAGCATATTTATATTTAATGCTTGTAACGAAGATCCTAACTTTATAGGAAGAAATATTTTACCCTCAACAGATGATGTTTATACAAGGTTTTGTGACGAAACTTTAATAAATAGTAAAACCAGTATTGGAAAACCCATCCTAACATCTTTGAATTCCACCATGCTTTTAGGAAGTAAAGTGGATAGTATCTTTGGAAAGAGTAAGGCTGATTTTATGGCTCGTTTCAGTATTATTCCTATGACAATGGGGGTTGAAAGAATTATTGATTCAATGGTGTTGACGCTTAGGGTTTCTGAAGTATTGGGTGATCCTGATTTTAAGCCTACTATTAGAATTTTTGAGCTAAATGATACTCTAAGTTTTGATACTATCTATTTTTCTAATGAATCACCTGATCGATATTATGATCCAGCTATAGAACTTGCTAGTCAGGAAATTAATCCGAGTGACACAGTCCTTAGGATTAAATTAAATAATGCTGATTTATATGACCGATTAAAAGATGCACCTGATACTGCTTATAATGATATTCCGGAATTTTGGAATATTTTTAAAGGATTATATATCACAACAGATGATGTTGATGAAGGTGGGAATATTTTCTTTCTAGATATTGAACATGACTACAGCGAATTAAATGTATATTACAGAGATGATTTAGATATAGATACTGCAAAATTCTTTAGTTTGGTCATGAATTTTTCTACCCCAAGAGTAAATTCATATTACCAGGACTATACAGACACAAGAGCAATCTCCTTTATGGATTTGCCTGATCAGTATGATACTCTGATGTTTATATCATCTATGGCTGGCATGGATACGAAAATTTTTATCGAGGATTTTGAAACATGGAGAAATGTTGACACTTTACCGGTTGCTATTAATAATGCTGAATTGTACATTCCTGTAGCAGATACTTTACTGACAAATGAAAGTAGTGATATCTATCCTTCTAAATTATTGTTATTTACCTACGATGAAAATGATGTATTTGACTATCTTCACGATTTCAGAATAGATGCTAATGAAAGTTATTTTGGAGGCTCATATGATTTCGAAGAGGATGCTTATGTTTTTAATATAGGGATGCATCTTCAATCATACATAAACGGAGATATTGATAATCTAAATATGATTCTAGTGTCACAGAATAATGCCACCTCAGCAGAAAGGGTGATTTTGAATAGCGCTCATGCAAAAGAAAGGAAAATGGAATTGAAAATAACCTATACCAAGTTTTGATATTATGTGTGGAATTGTTGGTTATATTGGAGATAAAAATGCCTATCCTATTTTAATTAATGGATTAAAGAGACTTGAATATCGAGGTTACGATTCTTCAGGTATTTCCTTATTGAACTCACGACTAAATTGTTATAAGAAGAAGGGTAAGGTTTCTGAATTAGAGGGACTTGTGGAGGGTAAGGATATTTCAGGAACCATTGGAATTGGCCATACTCGTTGGGCAACTCATGGTGAACCAAATGATGTAAATGCGCATCCACATACTTCCATGAATGGAACCTTCACAATTATTCATAATGGAATTATTGAAAATTATACCAGCCTCAGGGATCGTTTAATTAGCCGGGGTTATTCCTTTAAAAGTGAGACAGATACGGAAGTTCTGGCTAATCTTATCGAATTTATTTATTCTTTTGGAAAAGTAAATGCAGAAATCGCGGTTAGGCTTGCGCTTACCAAAGTTATTGGTGCCTATGGTCTTGTTGTAATGTGTGCTGAAGAACCAGATAAATTAATTGCCGCAAGGAAAAGTAGCCCATTGGTTATTGGAATTGGAGAAGGTGAATATTTTCTCGCTTCTGATGCAACCCCAATAATTGAATATACTGATAGAGTAATTTATCTTAATAATGATGATGTTGCAATTATTAAGAAGGACGAATTGATTCTGAAAACAATTCAGAATAATAAATTGGAGCCTAAAATTGAGAAACTGAATTTGGGTCTTAGTGAAATAGAAAAGGGTGGATATGACCATTTTATGCTGAAAGAAATCTTTGAGCAACCCAGATCAATTGAGGATACATTCAGAGGCAGAATTGCTGCCGATTATAGTTCTATACATCTTGGAGGATTATTTTCTGTTGAGGAGAAACTAATTGCTGCAAAACGAATTATTATAATTGGTTGTGGGACATCCTGGCATGCGGGATTATTGGGAGAATATCTTTTAGAAGATATTGCAAGAGTTTCTGTGGAAGTAGAATACGGATCAGAGTTCAGGTACAGAAATCCTTTGATTTTTGAAGACGATATTGTCCTCGCTATTAGTCAAAGTGGAGAGACCGCCGACACTCTTTCTGCCATACAGCTTGCAAAGGATAAGGGTGCGACCGTAATCGGCATTTGCAACGTAGTTGGCTCCAGTATCTCCAGGGAAACTCATGCAGGAGTTTATACACATGCAGGACCTGAAATAGGGGTGGCATCTACAAAAGCCTTTACTGCTCAAGTCACTGTTTTAGCAATGATGTCTCTTTTTATGGGATCTAAGAAAGGACATATTGAGGCTAAACGCTATTCGGAATTAATAAAGGAATTGTCAGAAATTCCTTCAAAAATTGAAAAAATTCTAAAGCAAAACGACAAGTTTTTACAGATTGCAAAAAAGTATCAAGACGCGACAAATTTCCTTTACCTTGGGCGTGGTTATTCATTTCCTGTAGCCCTTGAGGGAGCTCTTAAGTTAAAGGAGATAAGCTATATACATGCTGAGGGTTATCCTGCAGCAGAAATGAAGCATGGCCCGATCGCCCTAATTGATAAAAAAATGCCAGTGGTTGTTATAGCTACCCGTGACGATTCATACGAAAAGATTGTCAGCAATATTCAGGAAGTCAAGGCCCGAAAAGGAAGTGTAATTGCGATTGTTACTGAAGGAGAAGAAATAATATCAGGAATGGCTGATTATACCATGGAAATCCCTTCTACAGATCAGAAACTGATGGCTCTTCTTTCGGTTATACCTCTACAACTTATCGCATATCATATAGCAGTGCTCAGAGGATGTCATGTCGATCAACCGAGAAATCTGGCGAAGTCGGTAACCGTGGAGTAGTCGCCATAGTATGGTTCGTGGTTGCATTAAGACGCACGGTCGTGCGTCTTTACTAGTCCAGTATTCCCTTATTCCCCATACATCTCATCATAATACTTCTTGTATTCACCTGACACGACTCTATTCATCCATTCCTCATTGGCAAGATACCAGTCGACAGTTTTTTCCAAGCCAGTTTCGAACTCTAAGGAGGGGGTCCATCCTAGTTTATTTTGCAATTTCGAAGAATCGATAGCATAGCGTAAATCATGACCTGCTCTGTCGGTAACAAAGGTGATCAGACTAGCTGAGGTGCCGGGTTTACGGTCTAGTTTTTGATCCATTATTTTACAAAGAGCGTGTATCAGATCAATATTTGTCCATTCATTATTTCCTCCAATGTTGTAAGTTTCCCCAATGGCTGCATTATGAAAAATAACATCAATGGCCGATGCATGGTCAACTACATATAGCCAATCTCTTATATTCTCACCTTTCCCATAAATTGGTATCGGCTTCATGTTTTTTATATTATTGATTGCCAACGGAATAAGCTTTTCGGGGAATTGATTCCCACCATAATTATTACTGCAATTTGAGATAATAACCGGCATTTTATATGTATTATGGTATGCCCGAACCAGGTGGTCTGAGCTGGCTTTGGAGGCTGAATAGGGACTCTTTGGATCGTAAGAGGTATCTTCAAGAAAAAATCCTGTATCTCCAAGACTGCCATATACTTCATCAGTAGATACATGATAAAATAGTTTGCCTTCATAATTATTTTCCCAGATCGACCTGGCTGCATTTAGTAAATTCGCTGTCCCAACAATATTAGTATAAATAAAGTCCATTGGACTGCTTATGGATCTGTCGACGTGTGATTCGGCTGCTAAATGAATAACGGCATCAAAATTATGTTCACGGAAAATTTCGGAGATAAAAGACGTGTCTGTAATATCACCTTTGATAAAGTTGTAGTTCTTATTTTTATCAATATCGTTGAGGTTTTCGAGATTTCCGGCATAAGTAAGCACATCCAGATTATATATTTTGTATTCAGGGTAAGAATTGATAAAATGACGGATAACATGAGATCCTATAAATCCTGCTCCACCTGTAATGAGAATTTTCTTCATAACTATTTATTTTCTAAATTTTTGCGATAATAATTTTCCCAATCCCATGCTGTTTTAAGGCTTTGTTCCAAACTCGTTTCAGCCTTCCATCCTAACTCTTTATTAGCAAAGCTTGTATCGGCCCATACTTTTTCAATATCACCTTCACGTCTTCCCGAAATTTTATATTTAATTTTTAGACCACTTGCTTTTTTAAAAGCATTTATTACTTCAAAAACAGAACTTCCAGTTCCAGTTCCCAGGTTAAAAACTTCATAATTCTTTTTGTTTTCATTATTCAGCAATCGGTGTATTGCAACAATGTGGGCCCGTGATAAATCAACAACATCAATATAGTCCCTTACCGCAGAACCATCGGGCGTATTGTAATCATCTCCGAATACAGTTAATTCTTCTCTTATCCCGTATCCAGTTTGTGTAATATATGGAACAAGATTATTTGGTATGCCGATTGGGAGCTCTCCAATAAGAGAGGATTGATGCGCACCGATCGGGTTAAAATACCGAAGTGAAATTATATTCATATCAGGACTAATTTTTGATATGTCTTTCAAAATCTCTTCAGAGATTTGCTTGGTATTTCCGTAAGGGGAATTTGCAATTTTTATGGGTGATTGTTCATGAACCGGTAATTCATCAGGTTCTCCATAAACCGTACACGAGGAGCTGAAAACAATATTATTTATCGAATGTCTCTTCATATTTTCAAGAACATTCATTAGTGAATTCAGATTATTCATGTAATATAAAAGAGGCTTTTCTACTGATTCACCTACGGCTTTACTTGCAGCAAAATGAATAATTGCTTTGATGTTAGGATATTTTTCAAAAAGCAAGTCGGCTTTTTCCGATTTAGCCAAATCAATTTCCTCAAACATCGGTCTTTTTCCAGTAATTTTTTCAATCCTATCAATTACATCCGCATAACTATTTGATAAATTATCGGCGATAAGAACATCCATACCCTCTTCGAATAACTCAACAACTGTGTGTGAGCCAATAAATCCTGTTCCTCCTGTTACTAGTATCATATTATAAACTCCAATAAGTTAATTTCTCAATTTTATTTTTTAATGCGCCTTTAAGATCCACGAAAAGAGATTTTTCGGACAAGATTGCCTTAAAGTATTCTTCATTCAAATTTAAATATTGTTTATGGTTAACAGCTACCACAACGGCATCATAAGGAGGGTTGATTCTTTTTGTCAGTTTGAATCCGTATTCCTCATTTACTTCCTCCGAAGACGCATAGGGGTCAACCACATCAACATTCAATCCATAATTTTTCAATTCGTTGATCACGTCCACTACTTTTGAATTTCTGATATCACTAACATTTTCCTTGAAGGTAACACCCATAATCAGTACTTTAGCCTGCTTAAGAGTTTTATCCATAAAAATCAGTTTTTGAACAATTTCCTTTGCTACATATTCGCCCATCCCATCGTTTAGTGACCTGCCGGAATTAATAATTTGAGCATGGTGCCCGAATTTTGCAGCTTTATAAGTAAGGTAATAAGGGTCAACGCCAATACAATGTCCTCCAACTAATCCTGGAAAAAAATTCAGAAAATTCCATTTTGTTCCTGCGGCCTCCAGAACATCATAAGTATTTATATTCATACGATTAAACATCATAGAAAGCTCATTCATAAAGGCAATATTGATGTCACGCTGACTATTCTCAATAATTTTTGCGGCTTCAGCCACCTTAATTGAAGCGGCACGGTGTACTCCTGCAGTAATGATTAATTCGTATGTTTTTGCAATTTCTTCTGCCGATTCCTCATCAATTCCACTGGTTACTTTTATAATTTTTGTTAAAGTGTGATTTCTGTCACCAGGATTAATTCTTTCAGGAGAGAAGCCAACTTTAAAATCATTTATGCACTTTAATCCCGATGTTTTCTCGAGAAGAGGAACGCAATCTTCTTCTGTACATCCCGGATAAACAGTAGATTCATATACCACATAATCGCCTTTTTTCAACACTTTACCTACAAAACTTGTAGCACTTAAAAGAGGGCGGAGATCAGGGTTTTTATAATCGTCGATAGGGGTTGGAACGGCAACAATAAAGAAGTGAGCATCTTTAAGATCTTCAATATTGGAAGTAAAGCTTATGTTAGTATTATTAAAATCTTCTTTGACCAGTTCATTACTTGGATCAATCTGCTTTTTCATAAGCTCAATGCGTTTATCTTTTATATCAAACCCAATAACCGGAACTTTTTTAGCAAATTCAAGTGCAATTGGAAGGCCGACATATCCGAGCCCAATGACCGCAATTGTTTTTTTTTTATCTTTAATTTCTTTATACATTGTTATTTAGTATAATTTTTAATCATTGGATGGTAATCGCCTTTTAATCCGACTGGCACAGAATTTCTAATGTTATAAACCATTTCAATTGATGGTCTGGAATCTTGAAGTCCAAATCCTTTTCCGGCAATAATCTGTTCATAAGTAGTAGTGTGTAGATCGGCAAATCCACCACTAAATTCAATTTCTTCATTATTGATTGATATTGATCGGAAGGTTCTTTGCCCGTTCTCCTTCACATCTTGAGGAAGATCATTGTAGTTAAGACTCAAAAACCATCTAATCCTGGCTTTTTCAAGCTGTAAAAAACCCGCAGCTTTATCTTTTTCTAATATCTGCACACGATTCTCCTTAACATCACCAAATATCCATGTAAGCATATCGAAAAAATGAACTCCTATATTTGTAGCAACACCTCCCGATTTTTCAATATCACCTTTCCATGAATAATGATACCAATGCCCCCGACTCGTGATATAGGAAAGATCGATATCGTAAATTTTGTCTTTAGGACCATTCTCAATTTTTTCCTTAAGCGCCAGGATAGTTGGATGATATCTCAGTTGTAGAATATTATGAACTTTTCTGCCAGTTTGTTTTTCAAAATCGATCAGGCCATCGATATTCCATGGGTTTAATACCACAGGCTTTTCGCAAATGGCATCAGCACCCGATTTGAGGGCAAATCTAATATGAGAATCATGAAGATAATTTGGGGAACAGATACTAACATAATCGATATTGATATTCTTTCTTCTCAATTTGTCGAGATGTCGGTCAAATCTTTCATATTCTACAAAAAAATCAGAATCAGGAAAATAATTATCGATGAAACCAACGCTGTCAAATCTGTCAAGGGCAGCTATCAAATTGTTTCCGGTCTCCTTAATTGCCTTCACATGCCGTATGGCTATATATCCTGCAACTCCTATTAAGGCAAAATTTTTCACTTCTTTCTTCTCAGTCATAAGCTAACAATTTATTCATATTTTCTAACCTTTCCATTTTCAATTACATATTTTTCCTGACTTTCCTCACATATTGCTATGTTCTGAGAATCGAATTCAAGACGGTGGCCGTATTCACTCATCCAGCCAATATGCTTAGCAGGATTTCCAATAACCAGTTCATAGTCATCAACTTTTTTTGTTACTACTGCACCAGCACCTATAAAAGCAAATTTTCCAATAGGATTTCCACAGATTATTGTTGCATTTGCTCCAATACTTGCCCCCTTTTTCAGGTGTGTTTTAAGGAACTGATCCTTTCTTATGACAGCACTACGTGGATTTACAACATTAGTAAACACCATGGAAGGGCCAAGAAAAACATCATCATCGCAAATTACACCAGTGTATATAGAAACGTTATTCTGGACCTTTACATTGTTTCCAAGTATAACTTTGGATGATATAAATACATTCTGCCCAATATTACAATATTCCCCAATTTTGCAATCTGTCATTATGTGACAAAAGTGCCATATTTTTGTTTCTTTCCCGATCCTACACCCAGGATCTATTACAGCTGTTTCGTGAGCGAAATATTCTTTTTCAGACATAATTATTAAAAGAATTCATTTACAGATTCAGTAATATATTTTAATTGTTGCTCATTCAATTCTGTGTGCATAGGCAACGAAATTACTTTTGAGCAGATTTTTTCAGTAACCGGGAAATCCCCTTCAGAATAGCCAAGATTTTTATAAGCATTCTGCATGTGTAATCCAACTGGATAATAAATCATGGCCGGAATCCCTTTTTCATTCAGGAAGGATTTTAAGCTATCTCTTTTTCCATTTTTTACTTTTAAAGTATATTGATGAAAAATATGTTCAGAATTTTTAAATCTTACAGGAGTCGAGATCTCATTAGTATTTTTGAATGCATCATCATAATAATTGGCTGCATTTTGTCTTGCAGTGTTAAAATCGTCTAAATATTTTAATTTAACAGAGAGTATTGCTGCTTGTATGGTGTCCAAACGAGAATTCAGTCCAACGTAATCATAATAATATCGTTTTTTCATACCATGATTTGCAATAGCTGCAATTTTATCTCCGAGAGCTTCATTGTTTGTAAAGATAGCACCGCCATCACCAAATGCCCCCAAATTTTTGGATGGAAAGAATGATGTAGTTCCAATATTACCTAAAGTACCGGCCTTGCCTATTCCTCCATTATTGAAAGTATACCCGGCTCCAATTGCTTGCGCGGCATCTTCTATTATTTTTAGACTATTATTTTCAGCTATTTCTAAGATCTTATCCATATCAGCGCATTGTCCAAAAAGATGAACGGGAATAATAGCTTTTGTTCGAACAGTAATAGCTATTTCAATTTTTTCAGGATCGATATTAAATGTTTCCGGATCAATATCTACGAGCACTGGTTTTAATCCAAGGAGCTGTATTACCTCAATTGTTGCAATGAAAGTAAAAGGTGTAGTAATTATCTCGTCACCAGGATCCAGATCAAGTCCCATAAGAGCTAACTGTAATGCATCGGTTCCATTGGCACAGGGGATTACCCGTTTAACATCCATGTAATTTTCAAGTTCATTCTGAAAAGTTTTTACAGCTGGGCCTTTAATAAATGCAGTTGAATCAATTACAGCCTGAATAGATTCATTAATCTCCTCTTTGATTCTTTCGTACTGACCCTTTAGGTCGACCATTTGTATTTTTTCACCAGACATAATATCCAAATAATATCACGAAGATAATGATTCTGAAGAGAAAAGTTTTACCTAAAAACATAAAAGAGTTAGTAATTTTTTTTGGAGGATATGAATTACAGAGGTAAATTTGAAAATGTAACTAAAAACCTGGCAATTTGAATATATTGAATTATTTAAGGGAGGTTTTATTATTTTCTGAAAAAGTAATTTTACCTGGGTTTGGGAGTTTGAAGATTGAAAAGGAATCTGCGATCCTGTCTGGAAAAAAACTTTCTCCACCCCAATCGAAACTAATATTTGACGCTTCAGAAACTATGGATGACGAGCTGCTAAGTACGCAGGTTTCTAAAGCTGAAGAGATAAGTATTGAAGAAGCAAAACAAAAAATTCTTGAATTTATTGATGAGATTAGATTCTCACTTGATAAAGGGGAAAGATATATTATTCCTGAATTATGCGCCATATTAAGAGATGAAAATAATAACATTACTATTGAAAAGGATCCAGAGCTAATCCTTGATTATGAAAATTTTGGATTAGATAGTTTTGAGTTAGATGATTTTGAGGATGATTCCATAAGTCTTGAGGATGAAGAAAGTAAGGACTTAATAGAAAGTGAAAAGCTTTCAGAGGGAGCTCAAGAAACAGATACAACACACCAGAATCAATCGGAGAAACTTGATGAGAAAAAGGATGCAGATTCTAAAGGTGAAGAGATATTAATAGCGCCTCCTTCTCTTTCGGTCAGAAAAAATAACAGGAGTACTGTTTGGGTTGTTGTCGGAGCCATAGTTGTTATGGTTGCTGCAATTGTTATTATTCCTTTAAAAACTAATCTGCTAGAGAATGATATAGACTTTGATTCATTTTTTGGCACTAAGGATTTTGTAATTGATGATGATTTCTCAGAGGCTGAGGAAGGAGAGTTCAATTTTGATCAATTGGTAAGTGAATTTGAAAAAGATATCGACTCTGTTACATCAATAGAAAATGCTATGAATCCGGATGTAGCAGTCGCTGAGCAGGAAAATATAGTTTCTAATTCTGAATTTTTCATTATTGCCGGCAGCTTCAAAGAAGCTAAAAATGCCGCAGAGCTTCAGAAAGAGCTTGTTTTTGAAGGCTATCCGGCTTTAACACTTGATCTTGGTAATGGAATTTACCGTGTTAGTGCCATTTCCTTCAGCAATAAGAATGATGCACTAAATGCCTTAATTGCATTTAGGGAAAGCATGAATATGAGCGGAGCCTGGTTAATGAGCCTTGAATAGAATTTTCATGCTAGTTTACTGGAGATCCGTTTGATGCTTCTTTTGAAGGTTCTACAAAATGCAGCGTTCCGTCTTTTTCTTCCGAAAGTAAGATCATTCCCTGTGATTCAATTCCTTTTATTTTTCGTGGCTCGAGATTCAGGAGTATGGAAACTTTCTGACCAACAAGATTTTCAGCTTCAAAAAACTCTGCAATTCCACTAACAACGGTACGTTTATCTAATCCTGTATCTACAATTAGTTTCATTAATTTTTTGGTTTTCGGAACTTTTTCCGCTTCCAGAATTGTGGCTACACGTATATCTAACTTTGTGAAGTCATCAAAATTGATTTCTTCTTTTGCAGGAGTTAAAGTTTGATTTTCTGCCTCATTTTTCATTTTATTATCCATTAGCTTCTGTAATTGCTTTTCAATCTCATTATCTTCAATTTTCCCAAATAACAATTCGGGCTTAGCAATTTTATGTCCGACAGAAAGTAAATTTTCATTTCCGCCTAAAATCCAATCCAAACTATCCAGATGGAGAATGTCATTAAGCTTTTTCGCCGTAAAAGGAAGAAAAGGATTAAATAGAATAGCAAGATTTGCTGAAAGCTGCAATGAAATGTTCAATATCGTTTTAACTCTATCTTCGTCAGTTTTTATCAATTTCCATGGCTCTGTGTCCGCTAAGTATTTATTTCCTGTTCTAGCCAGATTCATAGCCTCTTTTAGTGCCTCACGGAAACGGAAATTATCCAAAGCTTTTTCTATTTTTCCCTTTGTAAGTGCAAATTCTTTAAGAACAGATTTATCGTAATCGTTTGTTGGTCCAATTTCAGGAACAACACCATCAAAATATTTATGAGTAAGGACAAGAGCCCTGTTCACAAAATTACCAAAAACCGCTACGAGTTCATTGTTATTCCTTGCCTGGAAATCTTTCCAGGTAAAGTCATTGTCCTTAGCTTCAGGAGCATTGGCACATAAAACATATCTCAAAACATCCTGTTTTTCAGGAAAGTCAACCAGATATTCATGCAACCATACAGCCCAATTTTTTGATGTTGAAAGTTTTTCGCCTTCAAGGTTGAGAAACTCATTTGCCGGGACGTTTTCAGGTAGAATATAACTTCCTTCCGATTTAAGCATAGAAGGGAAAATAATACAATGAAAAACAATATTATCCTTGCCTATGAAGTGTAGCAATCTGGTGTCTTCATCTTTCCAGTATTTTTCCCAGTCGGGAGTATACTCCTTAGTTGCTGAAATATAACCAATAGGAGCATCAAACCATACATAAAGAACTTT
>JAGLSB010000205.1 GCA_023135955.1 Bacteroidales bacterium
AAAAGACCACAAACCGATCTTTTAAGTATAGCTTGTACGGGGCAAAGCTCTGATGAAAGATTTCTGAAAGCCTGGAGTTGTGATTTATTTTAGTTTTGAAAGTGAGATTTAGCAAATAGCTGTTTCCATGTTGAATTTCTTTTTGAATGGATGAAAATTTCTTATGAAATGTTTTAAATTTAACTGGTGATGTAGTAATTGCAATGTTCTTTTTCTGGTTTGCAGGAAATGGTGAGTTCGAAAAACCATTCAAAAAGAATTTAATTTTTTCTTTATTTATCTTTTTAGCAGGTAGGATAATGGGATTGGCTAAATCAAAATCAAGAATAAAAAGGAAGGCTTTTTTCCCCCTCGAATATTTATTCATTAATTCCAGCATCCGGTTTTTAGATTAATTATTGCCAGACGATATAGTTTCATATTCAGGAATTATACTAATTGCCTCAAGTTTGAATCCCATTTCTCTTAATAAGCGAATCAATCCATATTCCCCAGCAAGATGTCCTGCCCCAACAGCAATAAATGATGATTTTTCCCTCATGAGATCATCCAGTTTTATTACCCAGTTTTTATTTCGTTGAATGAGTAATTCGTTTTCAAAGGAATTGTATTCGCTTTCCTCTTCATTCATAAGAGAAGCCATTTCATAAATGTCCTGTCTTTTATAGATGTCGAGAAGATCATCCATTTCTTTATGTAGATCCAGGTCTTCGGAAAAAAACATTTCCATCTGTTTATCATTAGGGATGGAGTCGAAAATAGCAAGTTGTATTTCAAAACTTTCTAATTCTGCAACAGGAATCTTCTTTCTTTTAGCAATTTTCCCGAAATGCATTTCATAGCCTTCAATTTTTTTTCCTATTACATGAGGAATCAATGCGGAATAAAAAGCGAAAGGTTTTAATCTCAAATATTTATTGAACATGAATTCTTTTATTTCTAAACTATCAAGGGCATAGGAAGATAGCCGACTATATTCTTCAGCAGAAACAAAACCCTTAATTGACTGGCCTTCAGGGAGAACTAATTTTTTTGCCCATTCAATTTTCTGTTTTAGGGGAACATCTATTGCCATCTCGAAAACAATTTGCTCGCAATCTTTTAATTTGTTATCGGCAATTTTAAATGCTTCAAAATCAGATTTTGGTATAATATGAATAGTGCCAAAAAGATATGAACTTTGTTCCAGCCCATTCCCGCTTATCTCCCAGAAAACAGTTTTTGGACCTTCAGTTTGAGAATTTCCAAACTGAATATTAGAAAAACTAATTACAAAAATTAGCATAAGGAAGAGGACTGAATTTCTTTTCATTCTTGTGTTTTCTATGATTCTAATTAAATAAAAAAATTTTATATCTACTGCATATATGTTTCGATGCCTGAAAAATCAAATAATATTAATATAAGCATTTTCTTATTGACTTTTGAGATACAACTTATTAATTCAGTAATAAGCAAAGAATTATGACATAAATGAGCAAAGTAGTCTGGTGTTTAACAAAGTTTATTTGGATTGATAAAATATATAAAATCAACAATGACAAAACATTAAACCTTCATTCTTTCTTAAATAGGAATAAATATCTGAATCAAAAGTACAAATTACTTTCAAAATTTCCTGCTACAGTTATTTTACCATTTTATGGTCTTCCCAAAAGGTAAAAGAGCCAACGATGCCATTTTAAAATGTTGAGCGCCAAAAGGAATACCGATTATTGTAATTGTAAATAATAGTCCGAAGATAATATGTGAAAGAGCTATCCATATCCCACCGAACAAAAGCCAGACTATATTCAAAATAGCTGATAAACAACCTGTGGGTTGATCAATATTTACAGCCTGCCTGCCAAATGGCCATAATGCCAGACTGGCAAGCTTAAGAGTTTGAAATGCAAAAGGAATTCCAATAATAGTAATCATAAGAATAATACTTGCAATAAAATACTCAATAGCAATTATAAATCCCCCGAAAATAAACCAAATAATATTGCCAATAAAGTTCATCCTATAAATATAATGAAATTCAGAACTACTCAACCACTCAACCCCCTCCTATATCACCTCCAATTCCTTCCCAACTTTGATAAAGGCATTAATTGCTTTATCGAGATGTTCCTTACTATGTCCTGCTGAAAGCTGCACTCTTATTCTAGCCTGACATTTGGCAACAACAGGGAAATAGAAACCGATAACATAAATACCTTCTTCAAGCAATTTGGAAGCAAAGTCCTGTGATAACTTTGCATCATATAACATAACAGCGCAAATTGCCGATTGGCTTGGTTTCAGATCGAATCCGGCTTTTTTCATTTTCCCAACGAAGTAATCAGTATTATAATGTAATTTATTCTGAAGCTCATTGGTTTCGTCCATCATGTTTATCATTCTGATTCCTGCAGCTACAACAGCCGGTGGAAGCGAATTGGAAAACAGATAAGGTCTAGAACGCTGACGGAGCATATCAATGATTTCCTTTCTTCCTGTTGTAAAGCCACCTACAGCTCCACCAAAGGCTTTCCCGAGGGTTCCTGTTATAATATCAACTTCTCCCCGAATGTCGAATAATTCAGTAACTCCTTTTCCGGTTTCACCAACCACGCCATGAGAATGACATTCATCGACCATCACCAAGGCATCATATTTTTTTGCAAGAGCCACAATTTCGTCAACTGGAGGGACGTGTCCGTCCATAGAAAATACTCCATCTGTAACAATAATTCTGAAACGCTGATCCTGAGCCTTTTTAAGTTGTTCTTCGAGGTCAACCATATCAGCCGATTGGTAACGATATCTTTGAGCTTTACATAAACGAACGCCATCAATAATTGATGCATGATTTAAGGAGTCGGAAATAATAGCATCTTCAGCAGTAAATAAGGGTTCAAAAACCCCACCGTTGGCATCAAAAGCCGCAGCATAAAGAATAGTATCTTCAGTTCCAAAGAAACTAGCTATTTTTTGTTCCAGTTCTTTATGGAGATCGGTTGTGCCACATATAAACCTCACCGACGACATACCGTAACCATGAGTGTCGAGAGCAATTTTAGCCGCTTTTACAAGTTCTGGGTGATTAGATAATCCAAGGTAATTATTTGCGCAAAAATTTAAAACTTCCTGCCCGCTTTCTAGTCTTATTTCAGCCTGCTGTGGGGAAACTATGACTCTTTCGTTTTTATATAAACCTGCTTCCTTAATTTCTTTAAGTTGGTTTTGAAGATGCATTTTTATTTTTCCAAACATGATTTTATAATTTTTTGATTCTATTTAATTTACACATTAGAACTTCCCGCCATTTCGGTTACGCTCAATGATCGGAAATTTCACTTTTCCCTCGACTGCACAGTGGTCATTGAGTGCAGCCGAAATGCCACATTATTTCTCTTTTTTTCACACCAGCACACCAGCACATCAATCCCACTTCTTCCCAATCTCCCTCAGCATTTCAACCGTCATCTTTTTCAGGTCATAATCATAACGACAACCCCAGTCACGTTTTGCAATGCTATCATCTATACTTTGTGGCCAACTGTCAGCAATTGCCTGCCTGAAATCCGGATTGTATTGAATTTTAAAATCCGGTATATGAGCTTGAATTTCCTGGTATAGTTTTTTTGGTGTAACGCTGAATCCTCCTAAATTATATGCGCTGTTAATTGTCAGTTTTTCTCTATCAGCTTCCATCAGATCAATAGTAGCCCTGATGGCATCAGGCATAAATAACATGGGTAGAGCTGTGTTTTCACTCAGGAAGCATTCATAACTTTGATTTCTAATTGCTTCATAAAATATTTCAACAGAATAGTCAGTAGTTCCTCCTCCGGCTTCAGTCTTATAACTGATTAACCCTGGATATCGGATACTTCTGACATCAACTCCAAATTTATTGAAATAATAATCGCACCATCGCTCACCGGCTAATTTTGAAATGCCGTAAACAGTAATTGGCTCCATTACTGTAAGCTGAGGCGTGTGAACACGAGATGTTGTAGGTCCAAAAACAGCAATTGAACTTGGCCAGAAAACTTTTTTCACATCATCAACCATTTTAGCAATCTCCAGAACATTCAAAAGGCTTCTCATGTTTATATCCCATGCTTGTACAGGTAGTTTCTCAGCATTTCCTGAAAGCACTGCAGCGAGATGATAAATCTGAGTTATTTTGTGCCTGATGATGAAATGAATCAGCTGTTTGTCGTCCATAACATCAAGAATTTGAAAAGGCCCCCCTTCAACGATGTCAATAGAAGCAGGCTTAATGTCTGTAGCATAAACATTAGCAGCCCCATGTATTTTTCTTAGTCCGGTAACAAGATCTGAACCTATTTGTCCAGCTGCGCCGATTACAAGTATTCTATCCAAAGTATTGAAATTTAGTGTTATAGTTAGTTAACTTTATTATGATGGACTCAAAACAAATAATTTTGTATTGTGATTTACGAGCTGCATGATTCAACTTTTCAGTCTTTTATAGCTCAAATTCTTTCTTCACGAAAATAGAATAATCTTTGTCGGTAAAAAATGATAAATAACATGTCGAAAATTCAATTGGAAAGTGGAGAACTTTTTATTTTACATTACTTAGCCATTCAAGAGTATTTGAATAAAAGAAAATCCATATATTTGATGATTTACTATTATGAAAAGACTATTAAATATTTCAGATTCTGGGGAAATCCCAAAAGAATATAAGGATACACCAATCTTTAGATTGCTTGAATACCATAATTTGGGATTAAAACACGAAATTTTCTCTGATCCTCAAATGCTAATTGGCACTTGTATGGATTTCAGACTAAGTTTTAATATCCCACGGAATTTTGCATTTATGATTAGGACAGGTGGAGCAAACATGAAAAATATGGAGTTTAAGCTTTCCTATGCTATTTCTGTAGGAGGAATAAAACATATTGCAATAATTGGACATAGCGATTGTGCAATGACCAAATTAAGGATTAATGAGAAAAAATTTGTCCGTGGTTTAGTAAAGTATGCAAAATGGTCAGAAAAGCTCGCAATAAAACATTTTAATACTAAGTCGACCGTTTTCGGGATAAAGGACGAAATTGATTTTACTTTGAAAGAAACAAAAAGGCTCAGGAAATTGTACCCCGGTATTACTGTTGTCCCAATGATATACCAGGTTGAGGATAGTAGATTATCTTTGATAAATGAGGTGAGCTCATAATCTGTCCAGGGTTTTAAATATGTAGCAAAATTGAAATAATTTATAAACTTATGAAGCTAAACTACAAACTTTTAGGAGCTGCAGCAATTGTAAGCTCATTTCCTGCATGTATGCAATCAGGGGATCAAGCCGATGAAAAGAAACGGCCTAATATTATTTTTATGATGTCTGATGACCAGCGGTGGGACTTAATGGGGTGTATGGGCAATCCTGTAATCAAGACGCCAAATATGGACCGTCTGGCCGCCGAGGGAGTCCTCTTCGAGAACGCTTTTCTGACCACCTCGATATGTATGGCCAGCCGGGCCAGCGTAATGTTAGGGCAGTTCGAGAGCCGGCACCAATGCAATTTCGAGCGGCCCTCCAACAAAACGATATCGTACGCCGAATTTGATAAAAGTTATCCACGCCTTTTGCAAAAAGCAGGGTATCGAACGG
>JAGLSB010000206.1 GCA_023135955.1 Bacteroidales bacterium
GATAGAGTCAAATACCCTCACAGGTTCAACGCATATAAAGTCTATATATTTTTATAGAAGAAATCATTATTCCTCTAAATTTGGGTATTAACTATTGAAACTTCTTATTTTTTTGCTTCATTTTCAGGAATATTTAGTTTATGCTATTGATCTATTTGCCCTGAAAGGGTTAAACGTAATGAATCCGAACGACACTAGGATTATAACGTAACGGGCTTTCAGCCCTATGAAACATATACGATTTAACCCGGGATTGTGCTGCATATAATCCCGGGTTTTTATGTACAGGGCCTTCAGCCCTATTTCTACAAAGTACCAGATCATATATTGAAATAAACAGTATTATTAAGCACAGGACTGAAAGTCCTATACGTACCAACCCGGGGTTGCGTTTCACTTCACCCCGTGTATAAGCCGTAATAGATATCAGAACCTTGAAAGGCTTATAGGTATCTCGTCGTCACCTATAAGGAACAACCTTGCTTAAATATTTAATTCCATTGTTCCTGACTTAGAAATAGTCTATTAATTTTAATTTCTCAGGATACTTATTAAATTTACATCATTACAGCTAATATCATCCTTAACTGAAACTAATTATCATGAAAAAATTATTCTTACTGAGTTTTGTTACACTAAGCCTCTTTCTACTTCAATGTAAAACTTCAACAGAAAAGAAGACAGATTATCCCGGAAGAGATCAGGCTGAGGAGAGAGTACTCCAAACATCATTTGTTAAAGAAATAGATGGGAGAACTACACAATTATACCGGCTTGAAAATTCCAATGGCATGGTTGTACGGCTTACTAATATTGGAGCATCACTAGTTCAGGTAATAGTCCCTGATAAAAATGGGGAATATGAAGATGTGGCTCTTGGCTATCCTGATGTCGATGCATACTTAGTCAATAGTATGCATAATGGTTGTATTGTAGGCAGGTTCGGAAACCGCATAGCAAAGGGGCAATTTATGTTGAACGGCAAAAAATATCAACTCTTTATAAATAATGGTGAAAATTCTTTGCATGGCGGCCTTGTTGGATTTGATTTAAAATACTGGGATGGTGAAGAAATTGAAAATGGCATTCGTTTTTCATACACATCACCCGATATGGAAGAGGGTTATCCTGGAGAATTATTTTCTCAAGTGACTTATACTCTTAATGATGAAAATGAAATCAGGATAGATTACCTTGCAGAGACAAAGGATTCTACTTTCCTCAACCTTACAAATCATACATATTGGAATCTGAACGGAGAGGCAAATGGCGAGATACTTGAGCACGAAATGATGGTGAATGCTGAATTTATTACTCCTGTTGACGAAAGTCTTATCCCAACAGGTGAATTAATGAATGTTGAAGGAACACCATTCGATTTCAGAGAATTCCATTCAGTTGGAGAAAGAATTAATGATGAAAATGAGCAAATTATCTTTGGAGGAGGCTATGATCATAATTTTGTTCTCGCAATGGAAGATAGAGATGAATTAAATTTGGCCGCAATATTATATTCCCCAAAATCAGGAGTTGAAATGACGATTAGCACTTCAGAACCGGGGATTCAAATTTACACTGGTAATTTCATGAATGGATCTATTACCGGAAAGAATGGGCAAGTTTATGATTATAGGCACGCTATTGCTTTGGAAACACAGCATTTTCCTGATAGTCCTAACCAGGAAAATTTCCCATCTACACTTTTAATTCCGGGCGACCAATATAAGTCAGTAACTGTTTACAAATTTGGAATTAAAGAATAAACCTAAATATTATTCAAAAAAGAAGCCGCTATTCAATGAGTAGCGGCTGTTTCTTTGTTCTGTAAAAGATTATTCTGGTGAAATTGCTTCTACAGGACATACGTCTACACATGCACCGCAATCAGTACAAAGCTCAGGATCAATTGTGTAGATATCTCCTTCTTCGATTGCCTCAACAGGGCACTCGTCTATGCAAGTCCCACAAGCTGTACATTCATCTGAAATTACGTAAGCCATTTTTATATTACTTTAATTAAAAAATATTTGTTTCGGTTGCAAAGGTAATCTCCTAAATTGATTTCCAAAGTTTTATTTTCAACCTAAGAGCTTATTTGGAATATTTCTAATTAGTTTTATTTAAGGAGACTATACGAAAGCCAGGACATCAATCCCATTCCATGTTTTATGGACTCTTCGTTAACCTTGAACCCAGAAGTATGTAAAGCAGTGCCAGGTATATCTGATTCTGCTATACCAAGACGGTATAATACCGAAGAGTAATTCTGAGAAAAGTATGCAAAATCTTCGGCCGTCATTCTTATATCCAGAGTCTTCACTTTATCAGGTCCCAGATATTCTTCAGATAGTTTTGATGCTTCAGAACTAATTTCTGGATCATTTACAAGCACTGGATAACCCTTTCTTATCTCAATTTCTGCAGATCCACCCATGGATGCAGTTGTTTGGTTTGCGATGGTTTTCATCAATTCATGAGCCTTGTTTCGCCAATCCTCATCCATCGTTCTGAAAGTGCCTTCAATTTTCACCTTATCTGGTATAATATTTACAGCTCCATTTGCAATTATTTTCCCAAATGATAAAACTGTTGGTAAACCCGGTTTACTATTTCTGCTTACAATTTGCTGTAGAGAAACGATAAGCTGTGAGGCCATTAAAACAGGATCTATCAATCTCTCTGGTAATGCAGCAT
The DNA here is from genome assembly GCA_023135955.1 of Bacteroidales bacterium. GTDB lineage: Bacteria > Bacteroidota > Bacteroidia > Bacteroidales > JAGLSB01. The sequence goes on from JAGLSB010000206.1 coordinate 2,695, forward strand.
GTCCGCCTTTCCCTTTTACTGTAATATAAATTTCATCACTTGAAGCCATATATTGCCCTTGCTTAAATCCAACTTCTCCTGTCGCCAGATCGGGACAAACATGCTGTGCAATAACCAAATCCGGTTCTCTTTCTTTAAAAACACCTTCTTCAAGCATTTGTTTGGCTCCACCGGGTATTCTTTCTTCTCCAGGCTGAAAGACAAACAAAATCTTTCCGCTTAAATCATTTCTCAATTCATTAAGAATTTTTACAACGCCTAATAAGGATGCTGTATGAACATCATGTCCACAGGCATGCATTACATTAGATTTTATTGATTTGAAACTCAGATCATTATTTTCCTGAATGGGTAATGCGTCCATATCAGCTCGTAATGCAATAGTTTTACCCGGTTTATGAGTATCGATAATGGCAAGTATACCCGTATTCACAAATCCTTTTTCATAAAAAATTCCCCATTTATCAAGAATATTACATATATATTCAGATGTATTATACTCTTCAAAAGACAATTCAGGGTTTGTATGGATATGCCTTCTGATCTCAATAATCTCTTCGAAATAAGTTTGAGAGAGTTTTTTAATCTTTTCCTTTATATTCATCTATTTTCCAATTATCATTTTAAATCCAACTAATAACATCATTACACCAAATATTTGCTTCAATAATTTCTCCGGTAAATGGATCGCCCATTTAGACCCAAAATATGACCCTACCATAAAAGTCAGCATAAGAATAACTGCATATTTCCAATTTACATATCCTGCTTTGTGATAATTTATAACAGCTAATAT
>JAGLSB010000207.1 GCA_023135955.1 Bacteroidales bacterium
TTTTTAAGGAAGCAATCATTATTCTTCTAAAATTGGGTATTGACTAATGAAACTTCATTTTTTTACTTCTTTTTCAGGAATATCTATTTTATGTTATTGTTCTATTTGCACTGAAAGTGCAAAACATCAATAACCACGGGTGAAACCCGTGGCAAAGTGAATATCCAAAAGGATCAGTCCCAATATTTTTGCCGTAGGCAAAAATATTGGGACTGGTGTTATGCAGCGATTTCATACCACGGGTTTCACCCGTGGTTATTGATGTTTAAGCCCTTCAGACTTATTGGAGTCTTGTGGTCACCAACAAGGTTCACTCATTTTTTTAGAAATTTAAATGCAGTAATTCTGCCTGAACTATTATAGTTAATTGACTCGGAAATCTTATGAAGAATTATCACATCATTAATGTGCTTCCTGCCAACCTGTAATAATGCTTTTAAAATTACTTATCGGCTTTGTTCCCATAGTACTTACGTAAAGATGAATAATGAGAAACAAGGATACAAAAAAGCCCATTGCAATATGCAACTGAGCAGTTAGAAAGATACCTGAGAATCCAAATACATTTCTCATAATAAATTCAGGGAACAGTAAGGCCCAACCTGTTATAAACAGAATAGGTACAGCAAAGTACATAATAATAAGATATGAAATTTGCTGCAATGGATTAAATTTCCTATCCTCATTAATCGGAAACGGACTATGTTCTTTCCTGAAAATTCCAACAGAATAATATAAAAGTTGTTTCAAAAGTCTTTGACTGATATTTTTAAATCTAAGTCTGTAATGAGCTCCATTTTTTGTGAAAATATTTCCAATTAGAAATATTGTATAGTTAAATGTTAAGGCAATTCCTCCAAAGTTATGCCAACTTACTGCACGCTCAAAAGTTACAACCGGAGAAGAAAAGGCATACTGCATCCTGATACCAGTAATAATTAATAATATGCAAAAGATTGCATTTAAACCATGCCATATTCTAAGCCATCCCGGATAAAAATATATTTTTTCAGTCATTGTTATTTTTTTCTATGAATAATTCTAAAACCAGTATGGACAGCCATAACTAGAAGTGTAAGCCCAAATAATAAAACACTAACTACATTAAGTAAACGGCTTCTGTTAGCTCCAATAACATAAGAATTATTGTGAATGATGGCTCCGTTCATAAAACCACTTTCCAATCTTGTTTCTTTCGATTGAAACTTATATAAGGACCCCATCAACAGTGAGTTTTGAGAATGACATTCAACACAATTACGAACTGCACTATCAGAAGACATAATGTTATGTGCAATCAATAAACTGTCGTTAACCTCTGTATGACATTCAATACAACGTACCGACTGAAAATGTAGTTCCTGATTTGGCAACCAATCATGTTGTGGAATTATGTTCCCAAGTTTTTTATCAGATAATAATTCAAAGACATCTGTATTCCCGTGACATTTCAAACAGCTAAGATTACTTTCCAGGATAACTTCTGTAAGATTTTCTGAACTTCGGCTAAGTAATTTATATGAATGTGGATCATGACAATTCCAGCAATGAAATTCTCCGTCTGAAGTTTGATAGTGTGTAGATTTCATATGATCTACTTCAATTTCTTCAAATTTATATTTAGCAAAATTATCGTCATATCCATGACAATCAATACAATTTAAATATTCCTCAAATCTAAGACTCAAGGGATGCGGAAATTCAAAATAATCATAAGAATGGCAATCTGTGCAGCTAAAACTCCAATGTACAGAATTATAAAACTCATTACGATCCAGACGATTTTGTTCACACATTGAGACCTTCTTCTTCAATCCCAATATTGTATCTTCAAGAACATAACTTTTTTCTCCATGACACCTAAAGCATTGCTCATTTTCTTCAGCATACATATTATTCGCCATGCCCTTTGAAGGATTAACTTCATCCGTCATATCCTGAGATAATCCGGGATTAGCAGAATAAATTAGTAATAGTCCTAGAAATCCTGATATCAAAATGAATAATAAAATATTAATTCTTTTTCTTCTCATCTTCTAGAATCTTACCGTAATATTAAAACCTAGCAAATATTCTCCTTTAGAAAAATCATTTGTATTATATAAAAAGTTACGTTGACTGATAATTTGGGAATAGTTTGCTACAAAAACCTGGAAAGCGTGAGTCGGTGATGCAAATTCAATACCTAAGGCTAAATTTGGTTTTATATCATCATTTCCAGGCTGATTAGTTATTAAATAATCATATTCAGCAATTACTGACATTTCTCCAATAACTTTTGCTCTACCCCCTGCATGGATACCGAAATTGGCATTCTCCCTACCCTCTTCTATAGCATTATAATAAATAAATGAAGGAGCTACCTGTAAAGAGTATTTGTAGCTGAATCTCCTGGCTACTATTAGTTGAGTAAAATAGGAGAATCTGTGTGTAAAAGTATAATCTTCTTCAGGTCCAAAAGCGTCATTTCCTCTTGCATCAATTACAACATTACCAAAATAGCTTACAGATACTGGCATACCACCTGATTTTTCTTGTTGCAGGAGCAAGTACTTCCATTGGAAATCCTGAAGTTTATAATCTTTTGTCGTTCCTATCCCAAGCATTATTTTCTTAGATAGTCCATAATTAAACCCCATTCTGATATTTGAAGGCGCATAAACACCATACAAATCAGTAACACCATTACTCATTTTCCCAAACCGATGGTGAATTTCAAATTCATAGGTACCCTTATATGGAGTTACAACAGTTTGATTATCAATTAATATTGAAGTCTCGAATGCTGGATATTCATATTCTTTTTTTACTTCTTCATTTTGCGAAAAAGTTAAAAAGCAAATTAATAAACCCGGAATAATTAATAGGATTTTCTTCATGAGATTATGTTATTGTTAAATTAGTTATTTTTTGCGCCCTGCTGAATCCACATTAGAATTAATTGTTTATCAGTTTCACTTGCATAAGATCCATGTGATGATTCTAATAATTTAGTATAAATCCCGCTAGATTCAGGGTCCTCAGAAATGTAATTATCAATTATTGAATAATAAGCAAACTCGGCTCTAAGATCAGGCGAGATAGTACCACCATGACAAAGAATACAATTATTATCAAAAATAGTAAGTAAGTCTGTCTCAAAACTGACTACCGTATCAGTATCTATTTCAAAGGGTTTGATGGTGTA